>DGPZ01000197.1:0-3242 GCA_002390675.1 Deltaproteobacteria bacterium UBA4427 | reverse complement strand
GTATCCAAACGGTTAGTGGAGCAAAGTCCACCACTTCTGCCCGCATCGCAGGCTTGCCCTCGATGAACCGATTCTCACCTAACCCCTTGTCACTAAAGCCCTTTAGCGAATGCGACAATACTTGGCACGAGCCGTGCATTGGTAAACATCAAGGAAAGCGGGAATTAGCCATTCACGTGAACGAGCGCCGGGTTCTCCTTCCCAGCCTTCGTGATTCCGAACTGAGTAGCTAGAAGCAATGAGTAAAAGCCAAGCAAGAAGGGGAAAACGAGTCTGGCAACGTATCACGTGAAGTGATGAGCCAGCGGTCTGAGCAACCGATCGATTTTCCCAAGCCAAACGCCCCGACGTCTTAGGACGGCGGGGCGTTCGCTTTTGGAGCTCCAGGATCGGGCTCGGAGCTAAGCTAGGCGCCCGCGCCCCAGAGATCCGAAGGGAAATTTCGATGTACTCATTGATTCCGCGACGCGCGAGTTGGCCCGTCGGTTTCACGAGCATCCTACTCGCCATAGCTATGCTCGGTGCCTCACCGGCCCAGGCTGCTGAGATCGAAGAGATCCCCTTCCCCGAAAAAGTCACCTCAGGAAAGCAGCGCCTTCCGCTCCACGGCCTCGGCCTGCTTCGCTACCGCGTCTTCTTCCGCGGGTATGCCGGCGGCCTCTACCTGCCTGAGAACCTCCCGGCGAGCCGCGCCCTCGAAGACGTCCCCAAAGCCCTCGAGCTCTACTATTTTTGGAACATCGAAGGCCGCTTCTTTGGCGAAGCAGCGGACGAACTCCTCGAACAAAACCATCCGCCCGAGCGCGTCGCAGCGATAAGGGAGCGACTTGACCGACTCAACACGCTCTACCGCGACGTAAAGGTCGGCGATCGCTACCGCCTAACGTATATCCCGGGAGAGGGGACGACTCTTTCGCACAACGGCAAAGCCCTCGGGACAATTCCCGGCGCGGACTTCGCGACAGACTATTTCGGCATCTGGCTAGGCGCTAAGCCGTTAAATGATGCCTTCCGCGATCAAATGTTATCAGGGCGTTAGGCAAATCGCGCGCGCCGGAAAGACGAGACGTCCCCATCCATGCGCATCGAATCCTTCGAGATCCTCCCGCAGCCCGACGCAAGGGACCACGAAATCAACGCGCGCCTAGCTATCTGCCACGAAATTCGTCGAATCGTATTCGTGGACGAACAAGGCGTTTCGAGTGACCTCGAATGGGATGAGCACGATTCCCCTGCCATTCATTTCCTAGGGGTCGACACCGAAGCGGCCTATGAGCCGAAACCGCTCGGAACGGCGCGCCTGCGGCTGTTTGAGGGCTATGCGAAGGCTGAACGCGTCGCCGTTCGAAAAGAAGCACGCGGCACCGGACTCGGACGAGCCATCATGCTCGCGCTCGAAGAGGTTGCCCGCTCACGTGGTGCTGAACAAATTCGCCTCAGCGCGCAGGCGTCCGCCCTTGGCTTCTATGAACAGCTCGGCTACCTCGGCTACGGTGAGCGCTTCGTTGAGGCTGGCATCGATCATCTCGCAATGAGCAAACTTCTGAACGACGCGAAATAGCGTCGTCGCGGCGTTAGTCGGCGAGCTTGTACTGGAATGGCGAGCCCGCCCAGAAAATTTCCACCGCAGAATCGCCCTCACCGTCTCGCTCGGGCCCAATCCAGTCAGCTCTTTCCAGCCGGATCTTTTCTTCGTTCCGTGGCAGCCCGTAGTAGTCGGCCCCGAAATGGCTCGCGAATCCCTCTAACCGGCCGAGCGCGCCGGCCCGCGCGAACGCTTCAGCGTAGGCCTCGATCGCTACCGGTGCGCTAAATATGCCGGCGCAGCCGCAGCTCGCCTCCTTTGTCTCGCGGGTATGGGGCGCGCTATCCGTCCCTAGGAAAAAGCTCGGATCACCCGAAATCGCCGCGGCTACGAGCGCCTCACGATCCTCTTCCCGTTTGAGCACCGGAAGGCAATATAGATGCGGTCGCAATCCCCCTTCGAAGATGGCATTCCGGTTTAACAACAGGTGCTGAGGCGTGATCGTGGCTGCGACCCGGGGCGGCGCCGACATAACGTACTCGGCCGCTTCCTTCGTCGTGATGTGTTCAAAAACGACGCGGAGACCCTCGTGGCGTTCGACAAGGGGAGCCAAAGTCGACTCTAGAAAGCGACACTCCCGATCAAAGACATCCGTCGACGTTTCGGTCACTTCCCCGTGAATCAAAAGCGGGAGCCCAGCCTTCTCCATCGCAACGAGCACGGACTCAAGGGCATCCAGCCCTTCGACTCCATCAGCAGAGTTCGTGGTCGCACCCTTCGGGTAGAGCTTCACACCCACGACATCCGGCGAGGCGGCCGCACGCGCGACCTCTTCGGGGCTAAGGGATTCCGTGAGATAAAGTGTCATCAGAGGGCGAAACCGAGAACCCGCAGGCACATGCGACCGGATGCGCTCCGCGTATTGCTCCGCCGCCGCCGTTGTCGCTACGGGCGGACTGAGATTCGGCATCACAACTGCTCGACCAAAAACACGCGCGGTATAAGGCACGACTCGCCCAAGCATCTCGCCATCGCGCAGATGCAGGTGCCAATCATCCGGACGCGTTAGTTCCAGATGGGGGGAGGCCTCGTTGGAAGGCAACGGCAAAGAATCAGTGGGCGGCAAAGCGGCTCCTGCGCGTCGATCGCAATCGGGATTGAGATGGCGCGACGAGCATAACCGGGAGTGGCTAAGGAATCAGCCCAGCAAAGCGCTCTGCCTTACAGATCCCAGGAATCATCCTTGGATTCGGCGTCGATTGGCACCGGACGAGCCCGCATTCGATCCTTAAAGTTTTCCGGAGGAGATGGCCGGTCCAAGCAATAGCCCTGAACTTCGTCGCATCAGAGCTGCCTGATAAAGAGTAACTGCCCTGCCGTTTCGACGCCTTCAGCAACGACGCTTAGCCGCAGTCCATGGGACATGGCGATGATCGCGGCGGTCATTGCCGTGTCGTCCGGATGATCGGGCAATTCGCTCACGACGAAACAAACGGTTTTGACGCGATCGATCGTAAAGCGCCGCAAGACTCACGCCCCCGTGCAGGAAGGGATGGAATCTCTGTCGATTTGGCGATCCCGTGAGAACGTCGCGAAACGCAAGCCGGCGGATTTTCTCTTCTGCGAGCTTGCGCTCAATGGCACGCCCGACGAGTAGTCGCTGCGAGGCCGCAAGCCGAGCAATAGCCCAAATTTGCTAGGTTTCTAGATCTACCGG
>DGPZ01000189.1 GCA_002390675.1 Deltaproteobacteria bacterium UBA4427 | reverse complement strand
GCTCGAATTTTGCTTTGCCCATTCTTTTCTCTTCCTTGATCGTTAGATCGTTAGTTCTGTTTTTCTTGTCGAGCCGGCTCCCCGCGGAGCCTTCAGCCCAGAGTGCGTTCAGCACTCAGGTAAACAGCGCGCTAGGCGCTCAGGAAACGGTCATGCGTAAGGATTAATGATCGACTGAAGCAACACATCTGGAACCTGTGAGTAATGAGCGAATTGCATGGTGTAACTCGCCCTGCCCTGAGTCATGGACCGGACACTGCTTACGTATCCAAACATTTCCGCGAGCGGTACGTCAGCCTTGACTACCTGGTATTGGCCGCGCATTTCGATGCCCTTAATCTGACCGCGGCGCCCATTCAGGTCTCCCTGTACTGCACCGCGAAAGTCTTCAGGCGTAACGACTTCAACCTTCATGATCGGCTCAAGAAGAACGGGCGATGCCTTTGCTAGGCCATCGTTCGCCGCCATCGAAGCTGCGATGCCGAAGGCGCGATCCGAGGATTCAGTCTCATGAGCCTGGCCATTCACGAGGCGCATCCGAACGTCCATCACCGGGTATCCACCCAGATGACCGCTATCGATCGACTCACGGCAGCCCTGCTCGACCGCGTCGATGAACTCGAGCGGAATAGCACCCGCAGACACCGCGTTTTCGAACTCGAAGCCAGAGCCCGCTTCGCCAGGCTCTACCTCGATCGTCACGATCGCAAATTCGCCCGCACCGCCGGTCGGAGACTTGATGTATTCGCCAATGCCTGAAGCGGCAGCGGAAATCGTTTCCTTATAGGCAACCTGGGGTCGGCCCACGTTCGCATCGACGCCGAACTCGCGCAGGAGTCGATCGACGATGATTTCGAGATGGAGCTCGCCCATGCCCGAGATAATC
This sequence comes from Deltaproteobacteria bacterium UBA4427, assembly GCA_002390675.1. Classification (GTDB taxonomy): domain Bacteria; phylum Myxococcota_A; class UBA9160; order UBA9160; family UBA4427; genus UBA4427. The sequence goes on along the minus strand of DGPZ01000189.1, from coordinate 15,419 downwards.
ATCTGACCGGTCTCGGTATCCGTGGACACCTTGAACGAGGGATCTTCGATCGCGAGACGGTCAAGTGAAACGCCAAGCTTGTCCATACCGGCGGTCGTCTTAGGCTCGATCGCGATCGAGATGACGGGTTCCGGAAAGTCCAGAGACTCAAGGATCAGCGGAGACTTAGCGGAGCAAAGCGTATGCCCCGTTGCTACGCCCTTGAGCCCGACCGCAGCAACGATGTCGCCAGCGTAGATTTCGTCGACTTCCTGGCGCTTATTCGCGTGCATCTGAAGGAACTTGCCAACGCGTTCTTTCTTACCCGTAGAAGCGTCGAGAAGTCCTTCTCCGGCCTTCGCCGTGCCAGAATACACGCGGAGGTAAGCGAGGCTACCTGCGTGCTTGTCTGATTGAATTTTGAATACGAGCGCCGAGAAAGGCTCGTCGTCTGATGCCTTGCGCGCGACGATCTGCGCAGGCTCACCGTCGCGTGCGTTCTTTGGGCCTTTCTTCTTAGTCGAGACTGCTTCGCCTTCTACGGAGGGCACGTCACTAGGAGAAGGCAGGTAGTCAACGACACCGTCAAGCAGAGGCTGTACACCCTTATTCTTGAAGGCGCTGCCACAGAAGACCGGCACGATGTCCAGGTTGAGTGTGCTTCGGCGGATTGCGGCGCGGAGTTCCTCAACTGAGACGTCTTGTCCGTCAAGAAACTTAGACATGATTTCGTCATCGAAGTCGGCGAGTCGCTCAATGATGTTCTCGCGAGCGAGTTCCGCATCTTCCACGAGGTCGGCCGGGATTTCGCCGGACCGAAACTCAGCCCCAAGGCTTTCTTCGTCCCAGAAGAAGGCTTTATTCGACAACAAATCAACGACGCCCGAGAACGCGTCTTCCGAGCCAATCGGCAACTGCAAAGGCAGCGGCCGGGCTTCCAGACGGTCCTCGATCATCGAGACCACGTTGTCAAAATCAGCACCCATTCGATCCATTTTATTCACGAAAGCTACGCGTGGAACCTGATACCGGTCGGCTTGTCGCCAGACCGTCTCTGATTGAGGCTCTACGCCACCAACCCCACAAAAGACAGCAACTACGCCGTCCAAGACCCGAAGCGAGCGTTCGACCTCTACGGTGAAGTCGACGTGCCCAGGTGTGTCGATGATGTTGATCCGATGGTCTTTCCAGCTGCAGGTTGTGGCAGCAGAGGTAATCGTGATCCCCCGCTCTTGTTCCTGCTGCATCCAGTCCATCGTCGCCGCGCCGTCGTGAACTTCTCCAATCTTGTAGTTGACGCCCGTGTAGAAAAGAATCCGTTCGGTCGTCGTTGTCTTGCCAGCATCGATGTGAGCCATGATGCCGATGTTTCTAGTTTCTGAGAGCTGAGAGCTTCGAGCCATCGATCTTTCCGCCGGCGCCCTCGCCTTGTCGTTCCTTAGTTGCCCTGCGCTTCGGCGCATTCATTCGGGCAAATTATTGGCCCGCCCTCTCAAAGCCTTACTACTTGCCCAAGGCTCCCACTCCGCACTTGCCCAGCAAGCACTGGGTAAGCCGCGCAGCATTTACCATCGATAATGGGCAAATGCCTTATTGGCCTCGGCCATTCGATGGGTGTCCTCTCGCTTCTTGACTGCTTCGCCGCGTTCGTTGGCAGCGTCGATGATCTCGTTCGCGAGACGTTCCTTCATGCTCTTACCCGGTCGTGAGGCCGAGTACTGAACCAGCCAGCGCATAGCGAGCGAGTTCGCTCGGTTCGGCGAGATCTCGATCGGCACCTGATACGTGGCACCACCGACTCGCCGACTCTTCACTTCGAGTCGCGGACGGATGTTGTCAAGCGCCCGGCGGAACATCGCCAACGGATCACTGCGCATCTTGTTTTCGATTTCTTCGAAGGCGCCGTACACAATATTCTCGGCGGTGCTCTTCTTACCGTCACGCATGATGACGTTAATGAAGCGGCCAATCGTCTGGTCTCCATGCTTGGAGTCCGGAATAGTTTGGCGCTTCGGTACCTCGCGTCTACGCGGCATGAGGATTCCCTTTTATTGGTCTTACTTGACGTCAAGGTGGATGGCCCAACGGCCGCGTCCGCCTGACGGACAAAAACCGGACTGCGCAGCATTGCGCGAAACCAGCCTTCGTATATTCAAATCACTTGGGGCGCTTGGCACCATACTTGGAACGACCCTGGTTACGCCCACTGACACCGGTCGCATCAAGCGAGCCACGAACGATGTGATAACGAACACCCGGGAGATCCTTAACACGACCACCGCGAACGAGGACGACCGAATGCTCTTGGAGCGTATGGCCTTCACCGCCGATATAGGCGTTAACTTCGTTCCCATTCGTTAGGCGCACACGGGCAACCTTTCGAAGTGCGGAGTTAGGCTTCTTCGGAGTTGCCGTAAACACGCGCAGACAAACGCCGCGTCGCTGGGGGCAACTCGTGAGGTCGGGGGACTTCGATCGCGAAGCTTTCGGCTTGCGACCCTTACGAATGAGCTGTTGGATTGTCGGCATGGGGCCGTGCGAACTCCTACTGCTAAGTCTTCTCGGAACCGACAACGTTGACATGGTTGATATCCACGTTGGCTGTTCACTGAATTGAATCGAATTAAATTGATTGAGCGCTTCTTCTACTTAGTTTCTTTAGTTTCGAATCAGCGCACGCGTGAGGTTTTCCACGCGCGAAACCCATCATTTGGTGACACTTCGGATTCCAGAGACAGCACTACCCCGTGATCCCGTTTCTCAATTGCGAAGAGACCGGAGCCAAGCTCGGGCAACCTCTCCGTAAAACTGGAAACGAACCGCGGGGTTGAGTCATCCGGGTTCCTGAAGCGCGGGGAATCTATGCCGCCTGCGGGGCGGTGTCAACTGGAGACGCCCCCCTAGGCAAAACGAGTGTATTTTACGTCAGAACACTTCCGCTATTTCAGCCAGCTCAATCAGAAACACCCTCACCCGACAGAGTCAGATGAGGGTGTTTAATCTGTTTAGCGTCCCTGCGGGTGTTGATCCCTCAGGTTCTTCCCTTGCTCAAGCCGCCAGCCCGGCCCTCACCATAGACTCAATCGAGCCCAAACCTGCTTGAGCTGGCTATCCCTGCCCTAGCTCTCGAATGTTCCGCCATCGACTGACGCAACCGGGCTTGCGAAGAGACCGGCTACTGGAGCCTCGCCTTCCGGCGTCGCTACCTGTTCGTCCGCAAAGGACGGGTCAGCGGCCACTTCGCCAGACTCAGCCGTCTGGAACTCGAAGCCTTCCGGCATTTCGACTTCGACTCCGGTGTTGTGGTAATGACCAAGGCCCGTACCTGCTGGAATCAGACGCCCCATGATCACGTTTTCCTTGAGACCGCGGAGATAGTCGTTCTTGCCCCAGATTGCGGCTTCCGTGAGAACCTTTGTAGTCTCCTGGAACGATGCTGCCGAGATGAAGGATTCAGTCGACAGACTTGCCTTCGTAATGCCTAACAACTGGGTTTCCGCCGTCGGAACCTGCTTGTCCTCTTCTTCGAACTGAGCGACGAGCTCCCGGAAAGCAGCCTTCTCGACCTGCTCCCCAATCAGCCAATCCGAATCGCCCGGATCCACGATCCGAACCTTTCGGACCATCTGGCGCACGATTGTCTCGATGTGCTTGTCATTGATCTTCACACCCTGTAGGCGGTAGACCTCCTGCACTTCGTCGACGAGATACTTCGCGAGTTCTTTCTCGCCCTTGATCTTAAGAATGTCATGGGGGTTCGAAGAACCGTCCATCAACGCCTCGCCGGCACGCACTCGATCACCTTCGTGGACGCTCACGTGCTTGCCCTTAGGAATCAAGAATTCCTCGGGTTCGCCCTCGTCCGGCGTCACGATCACACGGCGCTTTCCACGGGAGTCGGGACCGAAGGACACGAGGCCGTCAATCTCAGAGACTACGGCGCATTCCTTAGGCTTTCGGGCTTCGAAGAGCTCGGCCACACGAGGCAGACCGCCCGTAATATCCTTCGTCTTCGAGGCCTCTCGAGGAATTTTTGCGACAACCTGGCCGGCCGTAACTTCCTCTCCCTCGGTCACCGAAAGATAGGCGCCGACAGGCAGCAGCGACGCAGTTTCCGCGTCGCCCTCATGTTCGAGGATCGTAATCTGCGGCCGCAGCGAAGCGTCCTTGGCTTCAATGATGACCTTCGATGAGACGCCGGTGAAATCATCCACCTGCTCCTGCATCGTTCCACCTTCGATGATGTCGTTGAACTGAACGCGCCCACGCATCTCCGAAAGAATCGGGCTTGCAAAGGGGTCCCAGTCGAGGAGCACTTCGCCTACGCGAACCGCGGCGCCTTCCTTGACCTTAAGCGTCGCACCGTAAACAACCGGATGACGTTCCTTCTCACGGCCACTGGCATCCATGATGCCTACTTCACCGTTTCGAGTCATGACGGTCTCTCGACCTTCGTTATCGACAACGGTTCGGATGTTATGCAGCTTAACCATGCCCTCACTCGCGGCTTCCGCGTGTGACTGTTCGGCTCGACGCGTTGCCGCGCCACCAATATGGAAGGTCCGCATAGTCAGCTGTGTTCCAGGCTCACCAATCGACTGCGCGGCAATCACGCCCACCGCTTCACCGAGGTTAACCATCGTGCCTCGCGAGAGATCACGGCCGTAGCATTTCACACAGACGCCGAAGCGGCTGGCGCAGGTCAGGACCGACCGAATCTTCACGCTTTCGATGCCCGCATTTTCCACGGCTCGCACACTAGCTTCGACGATTTCTTCGCCACCCACGAGGAGCAAATCGCCCGTCAAAGGATCATGCACATCTTCGAGAGCGGTTCGGCCGAGAATACGCTCTCCGAGCGGCTCAACGATCTCTCCCGCTTCGACGAGCGATGTAGTCTCGAGTGCGTCTTCGGTTCCACAATCCTCCTCGCGGATGATCACGTCCTGAGACACATCAACCAAGCGACGTGTTAGGTAGCCCGAGTTCGCTGTCTTCAGAGCCGTATCCGCGAGGCCCTTACGAGCACCGTGAGTCGAGATGAAGTACTGAAGAACCGAGAGTCCTTCGCGGAAGTTTGACGTAATCGGCGTTTCGATAATCGCGCCTGAGGGCTTGGCCATAAGGCCTCGCATCCCAGCCAACTGCCGCATCTGCTGCGCCGAACCACGCGCACCCGAGTCCGCCATCATGTAGATGTTGTTAAAACTCGGGACCGTCGCTTCATTGCCGTCATCGTCGACGATCGTATCCGTCGCAATGCCATCTAGCAGCTGCTGCGTGATCAACTCGGTGGCTTGCGCCCAGATGTCGACCACCTTGTTGTAGCGCTCGCCGTCCGTGATCAGACCTTCCTGGTACTGATCCTGGATCTGATTGACCTCTTCCGTCGCCTCAGCGAGGAAGCGCTCCTTGTCCGGCGGGATCCTCATATCATCGATGCAGATAGACATGCCAGCGCGTGTTGCGTTGCGATACCCGAGAGTTCGCAACGCATCTGCAAGAAGCACCGTCGCCTTATTGCCCATACGGCGGTAGCACTGATCGATCAGCTCACCGAGAGCCTTCTTGTCCATCACTTGATTGACGAATTCGAACGGGATGTCCTTCGGCACGACTTCGCGCATCAAAATGCGGCCCGTCGTCGTCGTCGTCATTTCGCCGTTGATCGGCACTTCGATCGAGGCGTGAATGTCGAGAACTCCCGCGTCGTACGCGACGATGACTTCCTCTTCAGTTGCGAACCGCATGCCCCCGCCATGAACGCCAGCGCGTTCACGGGTCATGTAATAACAGCCGAGCACGATGTCCTGTGTCGGGCCAATGATCGGGCGGCCAGTTGCCGGGCTAAGGATGTTATTCGTCGACATCATCAGCACGCGCGCTTCGATCTGCGCTTCGACCGAAAGCGGTACGTGGACCGCCATCTGATCGCCGTCGAAGTCCGCATTGAACGCGGCGCAAACAAGCGGGTGAAGCTGAATCGCCTTGCCCTCGATCAGCATGGGTTCGAAAGCCTGCATGCCGAGCCGATGCAGCGTAGGTGCCCGGTTAAGGAGAATCGGGTGCTCCTGGATCACCTCAGCAAGAATGTCCCAAACCTCGGGGCGTTCATGCTCGACCATCTTCCGCGCGGCCTTAATGGTCGTCACGAATCCCTGCTGCTCGAGCTTGGAGTAAATAAAGGGCTTGAATAGTTCGAGTGCCATGCGATTAGGAAGGCCGCACTGATGCAGGCGGAGTTCCGGCCCGACGACGATCACCGATCGACCCGAGTAATCAACGCGCTTACCAAGCAAGTTCTGTCGGAATCGACCGGACTTGCCCTTGAGCATGTCCGAGAGACTCTTCAGCGGGCGCTTGCTCGGACCCGTGATGACCCGACCGCGACGGCCGTTATCAAAGAGTGCATCTACCGCTTCCTGAAGCATTCGCTTTTCATTGCGAATAATTACTTCAGGCGCATTCAGCTCCTGGAGTCGCTTCAAGCGATTATTGCGGTTAATCACGCGGCGGTAGAGATCGTTCAAGTCCGACGTCGCAAAGCGACCTCCATCGAGCGGAACAAGCGGGCGAAGATCGGGCGGGATCACCGGCACGATCTCGAGGATCATAAACTCCGGGTTATTGACCTCAGACTCGCGGAACGCGTCGAGCACCTTGAGGCGCTTCGCGATCTTCTTTCGCTTTGCTTCCGAAGTCGCTTCTCGCATGTCTTCGCGCAGTCGCGTGCAGTCGCCTTCAATATCGAGTTCCTGCAAGAGTCGACGAACCGACTCAGCACCGATACCGACTTCAAATGCGTCGCGACCGTACTGCTCCCGCAGTTCGATGAGGCGCTCGTCCGTAACGAGTTCGCCCTTCTCAAGCTCCGTGTCCTTGGGATCAAGAACGACATGAGCTTCGAAGTAAAGGACCTTCTCGAGGTCACGCAAGGTGATCTCGAGGATGTTGCCGATGCGCGAGGGCAGCGACTTCAGGAACCAAATATGGGCCACCGGAGAAGCCAGCGTGATATGCCCCATGCGCTCGCGGCGCACCTTGGACTGGATAACTTCGACGCCGCACTTTTCGCAAACTACGCCACGATGCTTCATGCGCTTGTACTTGCCGCAATTGCATTCGTAGTCCTTTACAGGACCGAAGATCTTCGCGCAGAAGAGCCCATCCCTCTCGGGCTTGAATGTCCGGTAGTTGATGGTCTCAGGCTTCTTCACTTCACCGAATGACCACTCTCGGACCTTGTCCGGAGATGCGAGCGAGATTCGAAGCGAATCAAACGCCAACGGGTCTTTGGGCTTCTCGAAGAGATTGTAGAGATCGCGCATATTCATCCCCCCTAACGGGTCCTCGACTAATGTCGCCGAGGTCTGACTCGTGCTCGGCCAAAAGCCTCGCACGCGTGTAAAGAGAAAACCGAAAACGGCTCAGGGCCGGAGGCCCTGCTACGAATCAGGCCTCCTCTCTCATCTCAATATCAAGCCCAAGCGCCTGAAGTTCCTTGACGAGGACGTTGAAGCTTTCCGGTAGGCCAGGCTCCAGCGTGTTCTCGCCCTTCACGATCGATTCGTAGATGCGGGTTCGACCCTGAACATCGTCCGACTTGACCGTCAAGAACTCCTGCAGTGCAAAGGCGGAGCCGTAGGCTTCAAGCGCCCACACTTCCATCTCGCCGAGTCGCTGACCACCGAACTGCGCCTTACCACCCAGCGGCTGCTGAGTGACCAAGCTGTACGGGCCAATCGACCGAGCATGCATTTTGTCATCCGCCAAATGGTGGAGCTTCAGCATGTAGATCGTGCCGATCGTGACATCACGATCGAAGGGCTCTCCCGTTCGACCATCGAAGAGCGCCATCTGGCCTGAGGTCGGCAGCTCCGCTCGCTCGAGTTCCGCCTTCACGTCTACCTCGCTCGCCCCATCAAACACGGCCGTACCCATATGGATGCCGCGCTTAATATCGTGAGCCATAGACATGATGGCTTCCTCGGATGCGCCGCCGATCATCTCGGCGATCTCGTCGTCTTTGTAGAGCTCCTGGAGCTTCTTGCGAATCTCCTCGGCCGTCGCCTTCTGCTCCATCATGCGTTCGATCTTGCGACCGAGACCATGAGCGGCCCATCCAAGATGGGTCTCCAGGATCTGCCCGATGTTCATGCGCGAAGGCACGCCTAACGGGTTCAGCACAATGTCGACGGGCGTGCCGTCGGGCATGTAGGGCAGGTCTTCTTCCGGGAGAATTCGGGAGATAACGCCCTTATTACCATGGCGACCAGCCATCTTGTCACCAACCGAAAGCTTTCTTTTAATGGCGAGGTAGACCTTCACCATCTTAAAGACGCCCGGCGGAAGCTCGTCGCCCTTCTTAAGACGAGCGATCTTCTCATCAAAGACGGCCTTGATGACCATGGCCTGATCTTCCACGTGGTGAAAGACTCGGTCGACCTGCTCCTGCGTCTTGGCATCCGTGACCTGAATTTCGCGCCATCGCCGATCAGGGATCTGCGAGATCACTTCTTCCGTTACGGTGTCTCCAGACTGGAGCCACTGGATGTCCTTGCGTTCGTCTGCAACTCGGTTGGCCGTCTGCTTACCAACGATCAACTCTCGCACGCGATTGAAAGCGCTCTTCCGAATGATCCGGATCTCGTCTTCTTGATCCTTTCGGAGGCGTTCGATCTCGGCCTCTTCCAGCGCCTTCGCCCGTTCGTCCTTCTCCACTCCACGGCGAGAGAAGACCTGAGCCCCGATGATCGTACCCGTGACACCCGGTGGCACGCGAAGCGAGGTATCTCGCACGTCGCCTGCCTTCTCGCCAAAGATTGCGCGCAATAGGCGCTCTTCCGGAGAGAGCTGAGTCTCGCCCTTCGGCGTGATCTTGCCTACCAGGATGTCGTCCGAGTGAACCTCGGCACCGATGCGGATGATGCCGGCCTCATCGAGGTCGCGCAGTGCGTCCTCACCGACATTCGGGATGTCCCGAGTGATGTCTTCCTTACCGAGCTTAGTGTCTCGGGCGACGCATTCGAACTCTTCGATATGAATTGAAGTGAAGTAGTCGTCCTTAACAATGCGTTCGGAGATGAGAATCGAGTCCTCGAAGTTGTATCCGCCCCAGGGCATGAACGCGACCGTGACGTTCTGGCCAAGGGCCATCTCGCCGCGATCCGTCGCAGGACCATCTGCGATCACCTGCCCGGCCTTGACGCGGTCACCCGCCTTCACGATCGGACGCTGGTTGATGCAGGTGTTCTGGTTAGAGCGCTGATACTTAATCAGGTTAATGATGTCGACATTGCTGCCGGTGCCATCGTCCTCATCGGGCTTCAGCACGACACGACCGGCGTCGACAGCCTCGACTCGGCCGTCTCGTTTCGCAACGACCGTCACACCCGAGTCCCGGGCAACAACCGCTTCCATGCCAGTCCCGACGAGTGGTGCGCGCGTACGAAGCAGCGGCACCGCTTGGCGCATCATGTTGGATCCCATGAGCGCGCGGTTTGCATCATCGTTCTCGAGGAACGGAATCAGCGAAGCCGCAACCGACACCAGCTGGTTAGGCGACACATCCATCATGTCGACTTCTTCCGGCAGGATCATCTCGAATTCACCCTGCTTACGCGCAGAGATACGATCCTTCACGAACGAACCATCTTCGTCGAGCACCGCGTTCGCCTGGGCGATTGCCATACGCTCTTCATCGAGGGCTGAAAGGAATTTCACTTCCTTCGTGACCTTGCTGTTTTCGACCTGTCGGTACGGCGTCTCAATAAAGCCCATACCGTTGACGCGGGCGAAGGTCGAGAGTGACGCAATCAAACCAATATTAGGTCCCTCGGGCGTCTCAATCGGACAGATGCGACCGTAATGCGTCGGATGAACATCGCGTACTTCGAAGCCGGCTCGCTCACGCGTTAGGCCACCCGGGCCAAGCGCCGACAAGCGACGCTTATGGGTCACCGACGAAAGAGGATTCGTCTGATCCATAAACTGCGAGAGCTGACTCGACCCGAAGAACTCCTTGATGACCGCCGAAACGGGTTTGGAGTTGATCAAGTCGTGCGGCATGAGCGTTTCGATCTCTTGAAGGCTCATGCGCTCCTTGATTGCTCGCTCCATGCGAACCAGTCCGATTCGGTACTGATTCTCAAGCAACTCTCCGACTACGCGAACGCGACGATTTCCGAGATGGTCGATATCGTCGACCTTCTTCGTGAGATCCGTTCCGTTCTTGAGGTCGACCAGGTACTTGACCGCAGACAGAATATCGTGACGGCGAAGGGTCGGAAGATCGCCAACAGCGATGTTCTCCCCTTCGTTGTTGACACCCGTCGGGAAGTACTCGACCTGCTCGTCACCATCAAACTCAAGCTTGTGGTTCAACTTGATGCGACCGACCTTCGAGAGGTCGTAGCGCTCAGCGTTGAAGAACAAGTTATTGAACAGGTTGGTCGCGGTATCGAGCGTCGGCGGATCGCCCGGACGCAAGCGCCGGTAAATCTCAATGATCGCCTCGTCCTGGGAAACCGTCTTGTCCGCGAGCAGCGTATCGCGAAGGGCAGTGCCCGTCGTGATCGGATCGAGGAAGAGCAGCGGGAACTCGAGGATTTTGCGCGACTTGAGATCGTCGAGATGTGCCTCGGTGATCTCTTCGTTGCACTCGACGATGACTTCACCGGTCTCCTCGTCGACGATGTCGATCGGGGCTACGCGCTTCACCGCATCGATGCGGATCAGGTCGTCCTGGCCGATTTGGATCCATTCGAGATTGGCTGCGCGGATCTTTCGAGCCGCGGCCTTCGTGAACTTCTTGTCCTTACGAACGAGAACGTTGCCCTCGTCATCCTTGACCTCACGCGTACAGCGCTGGCCAATCAGGCTTTCCGGCTCCGTCTTCTTGTAGATCTTCCGACCGTCGAGCTTGATGGTCTCACTCGGGTAGAAGTGCTGGAGTAGCTCTTCGGGCTGGTAACCCAGAGCCTTCAGCAGGACCGTGACATGAATCTTGCGGCGGCGATCGATGCGCGCATGAACGATGTCTTTGTGGTCGTACTCAATATCGAGCCATGACCCGCGATACGGAATCACACGACACGAGTAGATCTTCTTGCCAGCCGCGCTGGCCGTGGTCGAGATCGACGTGTCGTAGAAGATGCCAGGGGAGCGATGGAGCTGCGAAACGATGACGCGCTCCGTCCCGTTGATTACGAAAGTGCCGTTCTCGGTCATGATCGGGATTTCCCCGAAGTAGACCTCCTGCTCCTTCACGTCGCGAATCGTCTGGGAACCTTCGGCATCATCCCAAGCAACGAGTCGAATCGTCACCTTGAACGGCGCGGCGTAGGTCATGCCTCGTTGAAGGCATTCCTGGACGTCGTACTTCGGCTGTTCGAGGGCGTAGCCTACAAACTCGAGCGAAGCCGTGTCGTTAAAGTCTCTAATCGGAAAGACCGAGTTAAAGACGGCTTGCAGGCCGACACTCTCTCGCTTCTCCATCTCGATACCGGTTTGGAGAAAGAGTTCGAATGATTCCTTCTGAATCTCAAGCAAATTCGGGATATCGATAATCCGCGCAATATGAGAGAAGGATTTTCGAACACGGGGCGCAAAGTCGGAAAAATTGGTCTCAGGCACGAGTGCAGTCACCCTCCTGTGTCGCCTGCGGGTTTCACGGACCACTCTTCCGCGAAACTTCGAGGCTTGACCTACGGCACACGGCAGACCCAGCCCCATCTCTAACGAGAATGAGCCGAACCCACCGCACTATTCGAACGACGCGAGCGGTGCGCCATCCCTTCCCTCTTCCTCACGATCGGGTTCACAGGTGAACACGATTCGCGAAGCCGAGAGGGTCAAACAACTTGCATCAAACCCTGCCGCCGTCCTCCACAAGGGAAGATCGGGCGGCGGGATTCGAGAGCAAGAAGATTCTTACTTGACGTCGACCTGACCGCCAGCTTCTTCAATCTTCTTCTGGATCTCGGCAGCCTCGTCCTTCGGCACGCCTTCCTTGATCGGCTTCGGAACGCCTTCAACAAGTTCCTTGGCTTCCTTGAGACCAAGACCCGTGATGGCACGGATTTCCTTGATCACCTGGATCTTCTTGTCGCCGAAGGAGATCAGGATGACATCAAAGTCGTCCTTGGCTTCCGCTGCTTCGCCGCCGGCCGGGCCAGCTGCTGCTGCAACTGCGACCGGTGCGGCTGCCGAAACGCCCCACTTCTCTTCAAGAAGCGTCGAAAGCTCAGCCGCTTCGATGACCGTCAAACCGGACAGGGTGTCCACGATTTCGTTGAGATCCGCCATTTTCCTCTTCCTTATTCTGGGCGGTGCAAGCGAATGCTCAGCACTCTCCCGCCCGGGTAAATTGAGCCTTTGGACATATAACCTTGTCCCTGAGCTCTAACTGTTCCGACCGCTGCCTTCTCGGTGGCGGCCAATCCGTTAAATCGAGGCCTCAAATTTCGTCCGTAAGACGAAAGGCCTCGCACCATCCTTCGAGAACTACTCGCCGCCCTCAGAACCCTTGGCCGAGATGACCCGCGCAATCTGCGCACCAGGCTCGTTGAGAAGCCGAACCAGCTTGGTCGCCGGGGCTTGCAACAGTCCCACAATCTTCCCACGCAGCTCGTCGAGCGACGGGAGAGTCGAGAGATGCTGGACACCCGAGGCGTCAAGCACCTCACCATCAAGCACGGCACCGCGCAATTCGAACTGCTCGTTGGCCTTCGCGTAGTCCACAAGGGTCTTCGCGAGAGCTACCGGATCCCCAAAGGAAATCGCGATCGAGGTCGTGCCGGTGAAATGTTCCTGAAGTCCTTCAGCAGGACCGCCTTGCGAAGCGAGTCGCAGGACCGAGTTCTTCGCGACACGGAATTCCGCATCACTCGAATCTGCCTTGCGAAGGCCGCCGCGAAGCGCCTCCATCTGCAGAACGCCGAGACCGCGGTAGTCCGCAACGAACACGCTGGTAGCGCGCTCGAACTTGTCTTTGAGCTCAGTGACCTGATCTTCTTTTTGCTGTCGAGTCAACATCGATGTGTCCTCTGCTCCTTCTAGCCGCTCAGAATCCCTTGAGCGGGCTGGAGGGATCGACCTTGAAGCCGGGACCCATGGTTGACGAGACAGAAACCTTCTTCATATAGGTTCCCTTGGTCGATGCGGGCTTGGCTTTGAGAACCATGTCGAGCAGAGCCGACGCGTTCTCCCAGAGCTTCTCCCCCTCGAAGGAAACCTTACCTATGCCGCAGTGGATAATGCCGGCCTTATCGACGCGGTACTCCACCTTGCCAGCCTTCTGATCGCGAACTGCTGCGCCAACGTTAGGCGTCACGGTTCCGAGCTTCGGATTAGGCATCAGGCCACGAGGACCAAGCACTCGACCGAGTCGACCCACAACACCCATCATGTCGGGCGTTGCGATCACGCGATCAAACTCGAACCAACCCTCTTGGATTTTCTTAGCCAGATCGTCGCCACCCACGTGATCGGCGCCAGCGTCACGAGCTTCCTGCTCTTTGTCGCCCTTCGCGAACACGAGTACGCGGGTATCTCGGCCCACGCCGTTCGGCAGCACGATCGCGCCACGAATCATCTGATCTGCGTGCTTCGGGTCAACACCCAGGTTGATCGCGATATCGACGGTCTCGTCGAACTTCGCAGTAGGTGCGTCTCTCACTTGCTGAAGTGCATCCTTCAGCGCGTAAAGCTTGTCCAAATCACGAGCTTCTTCGGCCTTCAGGTAACGCTTACTTTGCTTCGGCATCGCGTCAGCCCTCCACTTCCAGGCCCATTGATCGCGCAGTGCCTGCGATGATCTTGAGTGCCTGTTCGGGGTCGAACGCGTTGAGATCGTCCTTCTTGGTCTCAACGATTTCGAGCAACTGCGCCTTTGTCACCGTACCAACCTTGTTTCGGTTCGGTTCGCCAGAGCCTTTTTTGATCTTGGCCGCCATCTTGAGCAACACCGCCGCCGGGGGCGACTTTAGAACGAAGGTGAAACTTCGATCCTGATAGATCGTGATTTCGGCCGGAATGATCAGGCCGTTCTTGTCCTGCGTCTTGGCGTTAAACGCCTTGCAGAACTCCATAATGTTAACGCCGTGTTGACCGAGTGCCGGTCCGACTGGCGGCGCTGGATTCGCCTGCCCAGCGGGGCACTGCAGCTTTACGACTGCCATTACCTTCTTAGCCACTGTTTATTGTTCTCCTCACCACTGGCGGTCCACGATCGGGCTGTGCCCCATCTCCCGCTCACCGTTGGCTGTAATCAGCGAAGCAACTCGCTCCGCTGGCCACCTATGACATGTTCCGCCCTAGGCCTTTTCCACATTCGTGTAGTCCAGAACAACCGGCGTTGCGCGCCCGAAAACCTGAACCATTACACGAAGCTTTTCTTTGTCTTCCAGGACTTCATCAACGAAGCCCGCAAAATTTGCGAACGGACCCGTAACAACTCGGACTGATTCGCCCTCTTCAAAATGAATCAGGGGCTTCGGCTTAACCGCGCCTTCCTTAATCCGCTGGGTCATTCGTGCGACTTCTTCATCCGAGATCGGCGGCGGGTCGGTCGCATTGCCGACGAAACCGGTGATCTTCGGCGTGCCCTTTACGACATGCCACGTCTCATCATTCAACTCCATGTGAACCACGATGTATCCGGGAAAGAACTTCCGCTTCGAGGTTCGCTTCTGGCCGCCGACCATCTCAACGACGCTCTCCTCGGGAACAAGAACCTCAGCGAACTGTTCTTCGAAACCGGTCGTGCGCGCGCGCTCGAGCAGCGCTTTTTTGGCGCGCGTCTCTTGCCCGGAATAAGTATGAACGATGTACCACCGCATCTTGTCCGTGTTGATGGTCCTGGTCTCATCCGAACTGGAGTTCGAATCAGACCCAGCCGTTCCCCCACCGGTCTCGCTTCCGCTCGCCGTATCCATCAGCCCAACACCGTCTGCATCACACGACTCAGCCCAAAGTCGACGACGCCCAGAAAGGTTGCAATCAGTGCCACGATGACCACGACGGAAATCGTGCCGTTGACCCACTCAGGCTGTGGGGGCCACGTGATCTTATTGAATTCGCCCTGAACTTCGTTCACGTAGGTTCTACATCGGGCAATGATGTTTTGTGATTCTTCGGCCATCGAATCCCCGTTCTTTCTACGTTTACCTGAGCCGACACGACTAACGCTCGAACCCAGACCTAACAAATTTCGTTGCGATTCCGAGTTGGCAGGCCCGGAGGGAATCGAACCCCCAACCCCCGGATTTGGAGTCCGGTGCACTACCAATTGTGCTACGGACCTTTGAACTCGAATCAAAAAACCGAACCGAAGGCCTCTGTGCTCACTAAAAGCCTCAGGGGCCTTCGCTTTTCCAAAACCTCAGCAGGCCTGCAAAGGATCTGCAGCAGGCCCCGCTAACGTGCTATTCGATCACTTC
>DGPZ01000104.1 GCA_002390675.1 Deltaproteobacteria bacterium UBA4427 | reverse complement strand
CCTCGTTCGTGCAGAAGATCTTCCACGTTACGGAGTGAGAGCGGAAAACGAACGTACAGCATCACAGCCAAGCGGATGATCTCAGGACTCGTATTAAAGTACCTGAATGGGGAGTGTTTTGTCATACGGAGAGGCTACGAGACCACCCTGCCCGTCTCAAGTTAGTTTTGTCTGACAGTACCTTTTCACGCCTAACTGATGATAGCCCATAGGAAACGTCCTGCTACTAGCACAAGGAAGCTGCCGAACGCCATTTCGAGGGCGCGGCGGGAAAGCTTGTGGACCAGTGTAACGCCGAAGCGGGTCGTTAGGATCGAGGTTGGAATTGTTAGGGCGAAGGCGAAGAGCGATACGAAGCCCAGCGACCCAGGAGGCAGGTCGCCGCGGCCGAAGCCTGCGATTATGTAGCCGATCGTGCCTGGGATTGCTATCAGCACTCCGACGCCCGCCGAGGTCGAGATTGCACGATG
This sequence comes from Deltaproteobacteria bacterium UBA4427, assembly GCA_002390675.1. Classification (GTDB taxonomy): domain Bacteria; phylum Myxococcota_A; class UBA9160; order UBA9160; family UBA4427; genus UBA4427. Next base: position 4,751 of record DGPZ01000104.1, on the reverse strand, counting down.
TATGGGGACGCCATGCAGGGTTAGGAACAGGTTCGAGACCGCTCCGCCGCCGATGCCCATGATTGCCGAGACTAGTCCGATCAGCATACCGCTGAACCGCATTGCGAGTACGCTGGGCAGGGTTTCACTGAGGTTCCAGCCTTTGCCGCCAGTGAGCAGTTTGACGGCGTTGATGCTAGCCACGAGAACGAAGGTCGCCTGAAACACCACGGGAGCGGCAAAACGGGCTATGGCCGCGCCGAGAAGTACGCCGATCAGGATAGGAACCGCCCACGTACGCAGAATAGCGACATCGAGAGTGCCTTTCTTGTGGTGCCCGCGGGCGGAACTTATTGATGTTGGGATTATAACGGCGAGGGACGTACCGACCGCGATCGGCATCGCCACATCAGGGGGGTAGCCCAAAGCGCCGAAAATCTCGAAAAAGATAGGGACCGAAATTGCGCCGCCGCCGACGCCAAACACACCAGCCAAGAACCCGATGGCTGCACCTGCAAGGACGAGGGCGCCAATGAGACTGGCGAGCGTGAGAGGATCAGAGAGCAGGTTCATATCATTTTCCGAGCAGGTAGCGGGTCAGACTAGCTCCGTCGAAGTGACCGAGACCTGCGTCGAGCGCTCGGGCATAGCTTTTGCGGGCTACCTCGGAGAACGGCATGGCGTGACCGGACAGCGCGCCTTGTTGCAGCGCGAGGTCCAGATCCTTTGCTAGCCCTGCGATGTCGAAGGTGCCGGGTTGGTCAGTGCCGTCTAGCGTATCGGTCACAACCTGAGCGCGGTTCTTGAGCACGGCAGGCCCTGCGGAACTGTCGGCGATGAGCGAAATTGCGACATCGGGGGAAATGCCCGAGCCGTCGAGCATCGCCAGCGCTTCGGCTAGGGTCTGCCAATAGAGAGCGAGGGGCAGGTTGACCGCCAGTTTCATGCGGGCGCCAGAGCCTGCGGGGCCCAAAAGCTCAACGCGCTTACAGAGGTGATCGAGGGCGGGTTTCGCACGTGCGAAAGCTTCGGCTGTGCCGCCTGCCATCCCAAGGAGCATACCTTTGAGGGCGGGGCCAACCGTGCCGCCCACTGGACAATCGACAAAATCGGCGCCAGCGTCGACGATCCGTTTGGCGATTGTTTCGGTCTCGTCGGGCAAGAGGGTCGAGAGATCGACGACGAGTTTGCCCGAAATGCCCGCCGCGATCAGATCGGTGGTGACCGCTTCAACGGCGGCGGCATTGGTGAGGGAGATGAGGATGATGTTGGCGGCGGTGGCCGTGCGGATATCTGGTGCGACGACTGCACCTGCTTTGGCTGCTGCGTCGGTGTTGATGAGTGTGCGGTTCCAGACCGTCACAGGCTGGCCCATTCCGATCAGCCGTTTGGCGAACGCTGTTCCCATCCGGCCTGTGCCAATAATTGCGATTGTGGTCATAGCGCGTCCTCCGTCTTTAACCCAAGTATTTCGAGCGTGGTCTCGCCTGCGCGCAAGCGGTCCATCATAAGGGCTTCCTTTGCCTGGCGTGCCTCGCCTTCTGCGAGGGCTGTTGCGACCGTCGTCGCGGGTAAGACGATTACGGCATCGGCATCGGCAACGATCATATCGCCGCTAGTGATATGTGCGCCGCCAATTTCGAGCGGCGCGTCGATTTCGCCGCGGTCGTGCTTGATCGTTCCACGAATGTCTATACCGCGCGCAAAGACGGGAAAGCCCAAAGCGGCAATTTGTACTGTATCGCGCACCGCGCCGTCGATGACCATGCCTGCGATACCTCGCATCTGGCAGGCTAGCGCCATGATTTCGCCGAACGGTCCGCTGGCAAGGCTCCCGCCGTAATCGACGACCAGAACATCTCCTACACTGGCCGCAGAAATAGCGAGGTGCAGAGCGAGATTGTCACCCGGCACGCAGCGCACCGTTCGCGCGGGGCCTGCTACTCGCATCCCCGGAGCGAGCGGTGCTAGGCGGACATTGAGAAGAGCCGCGTCAGGCGCAGCTTCTCCCAAAGTCGCGGTGCCGAGTGATCTGAGGCGGTAGGCCTGTGTCACGCTGCTGGCGCGCCAATCCGCACCTGCATAGGCTCCAACCCGTCAACCGAGCAATCGAGCACATCACCGGTTACGACAGCTCCCACACCTGCCGGTGTGCCAGTCATGATAATGTCGCCTTCCGTCAAGTCGTGCTGTTCGGATAGCTTTGAGATGATTTCGTCGATCTTCCAGATCAGCAGCGAAATGTCGTCGTCCTGTTTAGTGTTGCCGTTGACTTTGAGGCGGACATGGCCGTTAGACATTATGCCTGTCTTTTCAACCGGCGAGATCGGGCCGACTGGTGCAGAATGGTCAAAGCCCTTCGTGACCTCCCATGGCAGACCCTTCGCGATTACTTCGGCCTGGTGATCGCGGCGGGTCATGTCGAGTCCGACCGCGTAGCCGAATATATGCGACGACGCATCGGCTTCAGAAATGTTGTAGCCGCCCGATTTCAGTGCGACGACTAGTTCGCATTCGTAATGGAAGTTTTTGGTGAAAATTGGGTAGGGGATTTCGCCACCGTTGCGCACGATGGCATCAGACGGCTTCATGAAGATCACGGGGGGATCGCGTTCGTCGGCGTTCATTTCGCGGATGTGATCGAGATAGTTCTTCCCGATGCAATAAATGCGTCGAACCGGATATTTTTTGTCTGATCCGGCGACGTCGAGATAAGCCTGCTGCGGCGGTGAAACGGCGTAGTCAACCATGGTCGAGCCTCCCTGCTTTAAACGAATGGCATTTGCATAATCCCGCCATCAGGGCGAGTCACAATGGGGTGAAGATTGCTCAGATCAAACGTTAGTTCAAGATATTAAAACTCAATAAATGCCATTAAATATATTATTTTGACATTGAAAGGGAATCATATAACGTTTGAATAATGAGCCGACGAGGAGGTCGATGCTCTGAACGATAAACGCCAGAAGTGGCTTGGGAGGATGAAAACATGACGATTAAGACCAGATTTACCCGCCGAGGATTTGGCAAGGTAGCGCTGAGCGGACTGGCTGCTGCCGGCATCGGCGCGCCGTCCATATTGCGGGCGCAGACCGCAATCACCTTTGCTGTTCCGAATCCGTCGGCTTTGACGTGGCTGCCCTATTGGGTGGCTGTTGGTGAAGGTTATTTCGAGGAAGAAGGGTTGACGCCAATGCTTGAGGCGATCGACGGATCGTCGGCCGTGTTGCAGGCGATGGCGTCCGGACAGGCTCACATCGGCGCTCCAGGGCCAGGGCCTACGCTCGGCGCGCGAGCCCGTGGTGTGGATGTTAAGTTTCTCTACAACCTCTACCCCAAGTCGGTCTTTGGCCTGTTGGTAAAGGCAGACAGTGGGCTTGAGACGCCAACGGATCTTGCAGGCACTGTTGTCGGTGTGGGCACGGCGGACGGTGCCGAGGTGTCCTTTACCAGCGCGATCATGTCCGATTACGGAATGACCGCGGGGACCGACTTCACCTATCTGCCTGTGGGCGATGGTGGCACGGCTGCCGTTGCTTTCCTGCGTGACGAAGTGAGCTCTTATGCGGGCGCTGTGTCGGACGCAGCAATCCTAGCCTCGCGTGGAATCGAATTGAAGGAAATCACGCCAGAGCAATACCTGGGCTTTTTCGGTAATGGCATCGCGATGCTGGAAAGCCAGATGGCAGCGATGCCTGATCTTGCTCCCAAATTCGGACGCGCCCTTGTGCGAGGCACGCGCTTTGCATCTGATCCCGCCAACAAGGGAACTTGTCTCGCTCATTGCGCTGCAGGTAATCCGCAGGAAGGCGAGCAAGATTATGCAGCGCCTTTGTTCGACGGCGTTATCGGTCGAATGACGCCCACTGATGCCTTTATTGGCGAAGGCTTCGGATATCAGCCGCCTGAGCATTGGCAAGCGATTCACGACTCTGCCGTAGCATCTGGCGCGTTGTCCGAGCCGATTAGTGATCTTGCGTCAGTCTACTCGAACGAGTTCGTTGCAGGCTGGAACGCCTGATCGACATGGTGGAGCCCCAACCCATCAGATCTGCGACGATCACACCGCCAAAGCGGCCGGTTTATGAAATCGAGCGGCTCTCTAAGACTTACGCTCGCAATCGGCTTGTCGCGCTCGATAACGTGAATCTTACCATCAATAAGGGTGAGTTCGTGTCTGTCATCGGGTCATCAGGCTGCGGTAAGTCTACGTTGCTCAAGATCATGGCGGGGCTCATGCCACCGACGACCGGACGTGTCGTCCTCGAGGGCCGACCTGTCGTCGGCCCTCGGCCAGATATCGGAATGATGTTCCAGCAGGCTACGCTTTTGCCTTGGAAAACGGCGGTGGAGAACATCGTGTTGCCGATCGAGATCCGCGAAGGGCGCGGAGCCGCCAAGCAGGCGCATGACAAAGCCATGGATTTGTTGGAGTTGGTTGGCCTGAAGGACTTCGCGAATGTCTACCCTGGTGAGTTGTCTGGCGGCATGGCGCAGCGAGTATCGATTTGTCGGATGTTGGTTTCAGACCCTGCGATGCTGCTTTTGGACGAGCCGTTTTCTGCGCTGGATGAGCTGACCCGCGACTTCATGAACATGGAGTTGCAACGCATTTGTCTAGAACGAGGAGCCACAGCATTTCTGGTTACCCATTCGCTGGCGGAAGCGGTTATCATGTCGGACCGTATTCTAGTGATGAAGGCGCGGCCCGGCCAAATTTCTGAAGACGTGGTAGTTGACCTGCCGCGTCCTCGCACACTGGAAATGATCAA
>DGPZ01000128.1:11811-40207 GCA_002390675.1 Deltaproteobacteria bacterium UBA4427 | reverse complement strand
CGGCTGGCAGATCGCGCGACCGCCTGCGGCGACGATCGCCTTCGTCGTGTCTTCAGCACTCTGTCCATCGATATCTGAGACGACGACACAGGCGCCTTCTCGTGCGAAAAGTTCGGCACTGACGCGTCCGATACCGCCTCCGCTACCCGTAATGACGGCCACTTTTCCATTGAGTCGAACGCCCATGCTGTCTCTCCTTTTAGAAGTCGAATCCCGTTGCAACACGTAGAGGTCTATTGGCTCAAGATCAAGATCTAGAGCGGGGCGAAGAAGCGGGATGAGGTCGCCAGTAGAACTTCTTTGCTGCAGGCAAGTCGACGCCGGTCATGGAGTGACTTCCCGCGAAGGGCGCTGTGCGGTCAGGGTCGAGTCCCGAAGCAGGGTCCTTTACGCGCCAAAGAGGTTCCCAGCACCCATGCGCTTCGAGCCGTTCGCGAACCTCAAGTTGATTCGTGTCAGAGAGCAATTCGAAGTCACGTCGGATTTCCTCTAGGCACCAGACTCGGTATCGCGCGGTGCGGATGTTCCGGTAGGGCGCTCCTTCAATGTCGACATCAAAGTGATCTTGTTTGGCCTTCCAAGCATAGGCATTAGCGCATAGAGAGGGGAGATAGGCGCTTCCGATCGAGTCGAGAAGGGGGCCCCAATCCTCGGGAATATGATCGAGGAGTTCGCCGCTGGTCGCGCTGGCGCGGGCATTCCAAACTCGGGCTGTCCATTCGTAGACAGCAGGGGCCGTCTCGCGCATGATGCGCGCGCTCGGGGGATCCATGGCGAAATGTCTGAACATTGGTCCGAAGAGGCCGAAGTCAGCCAGGCTCGGGCGCGATCCGAGTAGGTAAGGGCGTTTTTCGAATATCGCCGTGAGTTGTTCGAGGGAGTCGAGATAGATTTTTTCGACATGATCCCAAGTGGCGGGTGTTATGCCGTCACCGCGAGTGAAGAGGGTGCGCTGCCGAGTCCTTATCAGGTGCCGCTTGAGAATGTTCGGGAGGGGAATATGAGCCGCGACTTCGTCAACGAGGACGCGACTCAAGTGATGGGCGCCCTCCGGATAATCCCATCGGTAGTGCATGGCGGGCCGCCACAGCCACTCGTCCGCATAGTCCTCGAGCAGCCGGCTAAAAAAGGCGAGGACGGGGTCGCGAGGAATCACGGGCGTATCGCGATAGCGCTCGTCGAGCCAGGCGATGATCGGCGTGGTATCGGTCATCCATCGGTCGTCGGCGAGATGGAGTCCCGGCACTTGTGCTACGCCCGTCGGCTCCGCGAGAAGCGTGGGGCTCTTCGCTATCCGCGAATAGGGCAATTCCAAATACCGGATGACGGCTTCTAGCTTTCCCGTGAAGTAGGAAACTTCAGGGCCATAGAGCGTGAGCGGAAGAATCGGGTCGTTCTCTCGGCTCGTGCCCTTTTGATTTGCCGTCATAGTCTGAGTTCTCTCTGCCCGCCCGGGGCGCTCGGAAACGAGGTACTGGCGCTTAGGCCAAAGTCGGCGACGACTGCTGGAAGGCTGGGCTGGATCGGCTAGAAGAGCGAGATTCGACGGCCACGAGGCGTTGGGGTCTTCTCGTCTTCCGGGAGGGTGCAGAGCCGATCCATGCGGGTTGTGCTGCCATCGGCGTACTCCCAGATGAGCTGCTCTCCGTCGAGGTATCGGTTGACGACGACGGGTCCCCACCCAAAAACGTGAAAGTCGAGCACGTCGTCATTCCAGATCATGCTCGCAGAAGTTCGAGGGCAGTATTCGCGTTCACCAACCGTGAAGAGCACGCCGCCTTCCGTGTCGTTAGTGGTTTCGCCGAGGGTACTGTTTGGGCCGGCATCGTGAATGATGCCCGAGGATGTGACCACTACGCGGCTGCCGCATTGCTCTACGCGTTCGACATGACCCGAATGCCCGCCCTCGACGCCTAACCAGAGGCCACGAATATCAGCCGCTCCTTCGGGTAAGGGCTCCGTGCAGTCTGCCAAGATCGGCAGAGGGAAATGATCGTAGCCGCAGCCAGGGGTATTTCCTTTGGCTATGTCTCCCGCCATTTTGCCGCGGCCATCGAGAATAGGTAGTTCGCAGTAGTCGACTGCGCTGCCGTCGCCTGCCAAGGTTGCTGGGTCGGTGGTGAGAGGCGGCCGCTCGGAAAAGTAGAGCTGCCAGAAAATCGCTGTCGCGAGCAGTCCGATCGCGGTGATGAGTCGAATCATCCACTTTTTCATCTGGAGTTCCTGTCTAGAGTGCGCGGTTGTATTCGGGGAATTGCATGAGCGAATCTTGCAGGAATTCGCCGTACGCCACAGGCTTCTGTGCGCTTGGCCAATCGAGGCCGAAGGACGCTGGTTCAAGTATGAGCTCGGGCGTTGGTTCGAAGAAAAACGGGATGGAGAGTCGTGGCTCTAGAGAGTGCAGGACGCGATGCTCGGTCGCCCGAAAAGCATCGCCGAAGGCGAACTGAAGCGCACGTCCAGTGTTAATCACGAGCGCATCGGCGGCGGGCGCAATGCTATGCCAGCGGCCGTTCTGATCGCGGACCTGCAGTCCGCCGCGGTCGCATTGCTGAAGGATCGTGATGAGGCCGCTATCCGCATGCTCCTCGCAGCATAGGCCTTCGTCGTCGCTCTTTGAACGGGTGTGCGGAGATGTGAACGCGGGGTAGTAGTTGAATCGCAAAGTCGACGTGCTTCGGGGGCGCGCGAAGCCACGAGTGGCGCGTGCAGGATCTCCGCCGAGGGACGCAATCATCGCGCGGACAATGTCGCCGCCGAGTTTGAAAAAGGCGTCGAAGTAGAGTTCGACGTCCTCATGCCACTTGGGGCCAAGGCATTCAGGCATCCGATTCGACTCGAGCAGATGCGCATCGTCGATATCCAGTCCGGGGGGATGGATCTGGGGGTCGCCGAGGTCCAGGCCTTCCTTGCCATCGGCTGAACTAGGGAAGTAGCCGCGGTACACGTTCGTACTCGATGGGTTCCATTGGCGTGGCGATGCCGCGAGTTTGTCAGCCTCCTTAAGGGCAAAGAACTCATTGGCTGCTCGACGTCCCGCTGCCAGCACGGCTGAAGGAATTCCGTGTCCTACGACAACGAGGAATCCTATATCCGCGCAAGCCTCGCGAATTTGAGAGAGCGTCCGCTCCGCATCATGCGAGTCGAGAGTGCCGCGGATCACAGGGGTCAAATCAACGGTAGGGACGAGGCTCACTTTGCGCACTCCATGGCTTAGGGTTTGGCAGCGTGGCGATGGGATCCAACTCTTAGGCGGATTCTTCGTCGAACTCCAGGCCCTTGGCCTGAGTGTATGAGAGCTTGAAATTTTTGGCGTTGATCTCGCTCATGCCGTTGATCAGCGGGATGCGAGTGCTCGACATGAGCGCTGCGGCTGCTGCACGATTTCCTGCCCCAGGAACGTATAGGGGCCCGCTCCCCAAAAAGTCGAGGGTTCCCTCTGCCACTTCCTTTGGGTCCATCGCATCTGGGGATCCGCCCGTGTCGTCTCTGAAGGTTTCGGTGTCGGTTGCGCCGGCAAGACATGACACGACATCGACGCCGCTTGGCCGGAGTTCTTGCCATAAGCCTTCGCCCAGCGTCGTATCGAATGCTTTGGCGGCAGAGTAGGTGGCGATATAGGCACTCCCTACGAGGCTCGACAGAGACGACATTAATACGATCCCCCCGCGTCCTCGATCGCGTAGGCGTCGACCAAAATGATGGGCGAGAGCGAGAGGACCGTTACAGGCAAGCTGAACTTGGCGCATCCAGTTTTCTGACGTGTGGTCGAGGAAGGAACCCATTTGGCGACCTGAGCCCGCGTTGTAGATCAAAAGCCCGACGTCGAGATCCGATGTGAAAGAGCCGATTTGTTCGTCGATGTCTGGGCTCGTTAGGTCGCTCGAAAGACAGCGCACTTCGCAGCTATATTTCTCTCGGAGCAGAGCGGCCGTTTTGGAGAGCTTCGCTTCGTCTCGCGCGACGAGGACGAGGTTGATTCCGCGACGGACTAAGGTTGCCGCGAACGCTGCGCCGATCCCGTCAGATCCGCCGGCTATGACCGCCCACGGGCCGAATCTGTCGCGAAATGTCTCGTCGTCGTATGTTGCGGTCATGATGCCTCGCTCTTTGGGGATGAAAGATTATTGTCGGTCGCTTCGAGCGCCTGTCGAGAGTCATTGATTCATTCGCTGAGCGAAGTCGACTTGGAGCCGTGCCTAAAAATGTTTTTCTGGCACCGCGTGGTGCTGCGTGATCGCTCCTATCTCGTCTCCCAGATCCCGAGCGACGAGGGCACGGATCTCATCGGCGATTTCGCGAAAGAGCTGCCGTGCCGGAGAGGACTCTCGCCAAGCAAGGGCATGCGTGCGCTCAATGACTTCTCCTCTGACGGTTGTCACGCTCAGCTTTAGCGGGAGATGATTTTCCGATCTCACATAGAGCGCGGGGAGAAAGGCGACGCCCATTCCCATCACGACCATGTGTCGGAGTGTGTCAAGGCTTGTTCCCTCGTAGTCCCGGCGGACGTGCGCACCCAGCCTGCCGCAAAGTTCTTCGATCTGTCGGTGGAAGTGGTGGTGCTCATCGATTGTGAGCACGGCTTCGCCTTCGAGGTCGCGCCGATTGATGTGCTTGCGTTTTGCGAGTCGATGATCTGCGGAGAGGACGAGCTTAAGTGGTTCTTTGAATAGAGGAGAGACTGTAAGGCGGGTGTCTTCCACGGGGAGTGCGGTGAGGATGAGGTCGTGTTGGCCTGATACTAGGCCGGCTTCGAGATCCCTAGGCGCTTCCTCTCGAACCGACAGTTTGAGCGCGCTGTAGCGCTGGTGAAGTGCGGGAAGGATATGAGGTAGGAGGTACGGACCTAGAGTCGGAGTGACTCCGAGCCGATAGGTGCCGGCGGGTCCTCGCGATACCGACTCCGCTCGGTCGATGAGTCCTTGGAACTCTTCTGTGACGCGGCGCGCATGCGGGAGGAGTTCCCGCCCGACCGTCGTGAGGACCGTGCCTGAACGAGATCGTTCGAAGAGTTGAATGCCCAGGGCTTCTTCGAATGACACGATCTGCGTAGTGAGCGTCGGCTGACTTACGCCGAGTCGCTTGGCCGCGCGGTTGAAATTCAGGGCCTTCGCGATCGCGATGAAGTACTCGACCTGCCTGATGGTGGGGCGTGGTCGGTCCATAAGCACACGGTCCTTATCGTAATGACTTTGGGTCGTTAACTGTTTAATAGGTAGTGTCTATTAAATTAATACACGATTTAGGGTCGAACAATCAGCAATAACCGCTTAGGGTGGTGGGTAATTAGACGAAACAGCATGTTCATATCTCTTGCTACGAAGGATCCTCGGATGCTTTCTCTCCAGTCTTTGCGCGACGATTTACCAGCTGGAATCGTCGTGTTCTTCGTCGCGGTTCCCCTGTGCTTAGGAATTGCGCTCGCGAGTGGGGCTCCGCTCTTCTCAGGGTTAATTGCCGGCATCTTGGGTGGGATCCTGGTCGGCGCTTTGAGTGGTTCGCCGCTCGGGGTTTCAGGTCCTGCAGCAGGTCTCGCCGTAATCGTCTCGGCTGCCATCGAGACGCTCGGTAGTTTTGAAGCGTTTCTCCTTGCCGTAGTTTTGGCTGGCTTTTTTCAAATCGGGCTTGGCTTAGGAAAGGCTGGCATTCTTGCCTACTTCTTTCCCTCTGCCGTGATCAAGGGAATGCTCGCGGGAATTGGTCTGCTGATCGTCTTGAAGCAGATTCCGCATGCTTTCGGCTGGGACGTTGATCCCGAAGGCGACTTTGCGTTTCTGCAGAGAGACGGTGAAAACACCTTCTCAGAAATTCTTCGGGCGTTTGAGCACATAGATGAAAGCGCGACGTTAGTTGCGGTCGTATCGCTCGGGATTCTTATCCTCTGGGACCAGGTGCTCAGCAAACGATCCAGGCTTTTTCAGCTTATTCAGGGCCCACTCGTCGCCGTGTCGTTCGGGATTGCTTATCAGTGGCTGACTATGAAATACGCGCCGGGATGGTCGCTCGCGGAGAGCCATCTCGTTCAGATCCCAGTCGTTGAAGGACTGGAGCAAGCAAAGTCGCTCTTCGTTACGCCGGATTGGAGCCAAATCGGGAATCCGAGTATTTGGATCACTGCCATTACAATCGCGATCGTCGCGAGCCTCGAGACGCTGCTTTGTGTAGAGGCCACGGATAAGCTTGACCCCGAGAAGCGCGTTACCCCCACCAATCGGGAACTTTTAGCTCAGGGCGCTGGAAACGTCGTCTCCGGCCTAATAGGGGGCCTTCCGATTACGCAGGTCATCGTGCGGAGTTCCGCGAATATCCAATCCGGAGCACGTTCAAAGAACGCCGCGATCATTCACGGACTATTGCTACTCGTCGTCGTGATGCTCCTCGCCAGCGTTCTTAACCTTGTGCCACTTGCAGTTCTGGCCAGCATCCTTTTGGTCGTTGGCTACAAACTGGCGAAGCCCGAGCTATTCGTTGAAATGTATCGCTTGGGTGCGAGCCAATTCGGTCCCTTTATTGTGACCATCGTCGCAATACTCATGACGGACTTGTTGACAGGCGTTCTTTTGGGCCTCGCTGTCGGGGTCGTTGTCGTTCTCTACCGGAACTATGTGAACTCGCATACGATTCATATTGAGCAAATGAATGATGCGGAGACGGGGCACGTTGTGCGTATTCGGCTTGCGGAGCAAGTCTCATTTCTGAGCCGGGGGGCGCTGCTACGTGAGCTTTCGAATATTCCCCATGGTTCGCGAGTCATCCTGGATCTGTCCCGCACTGTCGAGATCGACTACGACGTCCTCGAAATTCTGAGTGACTTCGAAGAGTCGTGTGTGAATCGAGAAACTGTCGTCGACCGAATTGAACGGGAAGAAGTAGCGTAATAAGGAGCGGCACAAGAACTTGTTTGACGGATCGTTGGCCGCGCGACCAAGCAACCCCAAGCAGAGAAATCGCATTATATGAAGACGCAAACGATTGAGACGCAACAACAGCTCACGCCGCAGGGCGCTCTCGAACTGCTAAAGGAGGGCAATGCTCGCTTCCGCGGAAACGTCAAAGCACAGCGTGACCTCATGCGGCAAGTTTCGGAAACGAGTGACGGACAGTGGCCAATAGCGGTCGTTCTGAGTTGTATCGATTCCCGGACCTCGGCGGAGTTGATCTTCGATCAAGGTATCGGCGACATCTTCAGTGCTCGCGTCGCCGGCAACTTTGTTAATGACGACATTCTGGGCAGCATGGAGTTCGCCTGCAAGGTGGCCGGCGCAAAGCTCGTTGTTGTTCTTGGTCACTCACATTGCGGAGCCGTAAAAGGGGCCTGTGACAATGTTGAGCTAGGGCTTCTTACACGCATGCTCGAAAAGATTCAGCCGGCAGTGGATGCGGTGGCAGTCCCTGCGGCCGCCGCGGATCGTACTTCGGCGAATCCTGATTTTGTGGCCGACGTCGCGCGAGAGAATGTTCTGCGAGGCGTGGCAGACGTTACGTCACGAAGCGAAGTCCTACGCGAAATGGCCGAGTCTGGCAGTATTCAGATCGTGGGCGGAATGCACGATCTCGCGTCAGGTGCGGTCGAGTTCTACTAATCTTTCGAGGTCCAACAGATTCGCGCGGCAATCGTTCCTCGCAGTTTGCGAAAATACAGCCGGGCTCTTTGAATTAGGGCCCGAATAGCTAAGAGACGAAGTTCGCGCGCGCTTCCATCGTCTCAGTCTGCCTGGGATGACGACTGCGAGAAATTCGAGAAGGCTCCTTGTGAGTCTATTCACGGAGGTTGTCGAATAGTGGAGTGTTGGGACTTGTGCTGCCAATAAGTTCTTCCGCTTACTGATGAGGCGTCGTTTCGAAATAGACGGGCATCCGGGATACGCCATCGATCCATTGGGCTGGGCGGATTATGCTCAAAAGAATTAAATCCTCGACCGCCGGAGCACCCATTGAAAACTTTCTGCCGTCTTTGTGAAGTTAACTGTGGGCTTGAGGCGACAGTGGATGATACGGGGAAGCTCGTTGAACTCGCCCCGGACAGGGAACATCCCGTGTCTGCGGGATTCGCCTGTCATAAGGGGCTGCTGGCAAAAGATCTTCATCACGACCCGGATCGTTTGAACTTCCCTCATCGTCGTGGCGAGCACGGCTTCGAACGCACGACCTGGGATGAGTCGCTTCCCGCTATCGCCCATCAGCTCAAGGCGATTATCGAGGAACACGGCCCGCGATCAGTCGCTCTCTATATGGGAAATCCGTCGGCCTTCAATGCGCTCGGGTCGATGGCGGCGGGAATGTTCGCCGCGAGCTTAGGCGTCGAACGACTCTTTAATGCCGGGACCCAGGACTGCGCCAATAAATTTGTGGTGAGCGAAATTCTCTACGGATCCGCCGAGATCCACCCCATGGCGGATCTCGATCACGCGGAATACCTCTTGATGATTGGGACTAACCCGCGCATCAGTAAAATGTCGTTTCTCTCGACGCCTGATCCAGTGGCTGCGCTTCGCGATGCGAGGAAGCGGGGCGCCGAGATTGTTTTCGTGAACCCCTTGGCGATTGAGGATCTGTCAGACGTCGGCAGCACACTTCAGATCCGCCCGGATACCGATGCGTATTTACTTGCTTCAATGTTATGCGAAGTCGATACTGCCCCGGACCTCGGCTTTGATATTGCTGCCTGCGAAGGTATTGAGGGACTCGCGGAGCTTCGGGCCTTCGTTGCGGCTTATCCTCCCGAACGCGTTTCAGCGGTTGTCGGAATCGAAGTCGAAATAATTCGATCAATGGCTCGCTCCTTCGCGACGGCAAACGGTGCGGCGATTCATTTGTCGACTGGCGTGAATATGGGACGGCAGGGCTCACTCGCCTACTACTTGGCGCAGATGCTCTCGCTCGTCACGGGCAATTTGGACCGTGAGGGCGGGAATATATTGCCCGCTCGTGGAGTGTTGCCGATGGTCATGCCACCAGAGGCCTCGGCGGATAGGCCGACGCAGTGGGGCGCGTACCGACCGGCACGCGGGACTCCACCGGGTTCTTTGATGGCCGACATGATCCTTGATGACGAGTCTCCGCTGCGCGCGATGATCGTTGTGGCGGGAAATCCCGCACTGTCGATTGGGGGTGGTGAGCGACTAGAGCGCGCACTGGCTTCCCTCGATCTTTTGGTCACCGTCGATTTCTACCGAAATGCAACCGGCGAACTTGCGCATTGGACGCTGCCGGCGGCAGATTGGTTTGAGCGGGAAGACTTGAACTACTTCGTGCAGGGCGTTCAGCGTCGCCCGTATTTGCAATGGACGGCGGCAGTCGTCGATGAGCAGGCAGAACGTAAGAGCGACGCTTGGATTTTCTCCAGACTGCTGCAGGAAATGGGTCTGCCCTCACTCCTCGATATTCCGGGTGGGGATATGATGACCGCGCTCTGGGATGGGCGGCTTGGCGAGACGGGGAATTCAATCGCAATGCTACGCGAATCGGATGATCATGTCGTGATCTTGCCTGAAGCGGAGCATGGCGAATTTCTCTCGCGCGTTTCGGGGGGAAAGAATTTCAATGCCTGTCCCGAGCCGATTAAGGGCACGTTCTCTCGCGCGTTCGAGGTCTTTGATGACTTGCTAGGCGAGTCTGGAGAAACGCTGAAACTCATCACGCGTCGGACGAACTACATGCTGAATTCGGGCTTCCAAAATTTGAAGGCGTTGCGCGATGCGAAAGGGGGAGGCACTAATCCCCTTTTCATGAATCCCCGGGATGCCCTGCTGCGTGGACTGTCTGAGGGGCAGTGGGTTCTCATCAGAAACAAATATGGCGAGATTCGCGCAGAGCTCGCCTTGGACTCGCATCTTCGAGAGGGCGTGGTGGCCATGAGCCATGGGTTCGGTAACTCGAAGACGTCTGGGATGCCTGTCGCTCAAGCTAAGCCAGGGGTGAACGTGAATATTTTGTCGCCCACGGGTATTGGCAGTTTTGATCCAGTCGGTGGGATGGGGCACCTGACGGGAATCGGGGTTCAAGTAGAAGCGGCCTAACTAGGGGCGATGGGTCAATGACGGCTGCGCTTCAGTTGGTGCTTGAAAAACCCTTCGCGACGTCGGCGTAAAGCTGATGCTTGAGCGTTGAGAAAATCTTCCGCTCCTTCGTCGCGAGCTCGCCGGCGAGTGCTTGGGCGCGACCCATGAGCTCACCCTCGGACGCTTTTTCATCAGCGAGTCCTGCCGCAATCGCTTCATCAGCCACATACCGCTTGCCGGTAAGAACGGACTCGCGAGCCGTCTGTGGGGAGACCTTGGCCTTCAGGAGCGACATCATTGCTTCTCCGATAGGAACACCTACATCCACCTCGGAAATGCAAAACCATCCGCGATCCTCACGCATGATCCGGTAGTCGCACGCCAGAGCTAGAAAAGCCCCGGCGGCGAACGCATGTCCATTGATGGCTGCGACTGTCGGAATCGGAAGGCGAATCAGTTTGTGCATGAGCTTCATCATGGATTGGCTAAAGAGCGCGCGGGCATCGCTTTCAAGGGACATCACGACCTCTACGTTCAGGCCGCTGCAGAAGAACTTCTCCGTTCCGGTCAGCACGAGTCCCGCATTTCCGTCGGAGTCCGCTTCTACCGCATCCAGAATTTCGATAAATCGAGTCTGCCAAGCGGGAGTGACCATATTGGCGCCGTCATTCAGGGTGACAATGTGCAGGTCGCCTTCGCGTTTGTGATCGATCATGGCGTGAATTCCTTTGAGCAGCGTGGCTTGTTTGGAGGTTTTTTCATGAATTCATCGCAGGCCAAGGTAGGCAAGGCCGGTGGACGTGAGTCCGTCGCGCCTAACTGACCAGGTAGGGAAGACATCCAGTGTCTTCTAAGAATTCGCGAAGGCGTGAATCCCCGCTGGCCGCGGCATACTTATTCTTTAGAATGCCAAGGGTCGCGGCCGGGTATTTGAACGTCTTCTGAAAATAGAGTTGGTCGCCCATTTCGAGTTCGGTTTGAGGTTTCTCTTTCCTGAGGGCTTCTGCGTTCGCGGCATCCCAGGCGAGAAAACGAGGACCAATTTCGCGGGCGAAGAGCGGGCGAAGTGTTGGGGCGAGCGCGTCGAAGGTTTCGAATTCACCTTCGACCGACGGATTTAACATACGCTCAATCCACGCAACGACCGACGGCCCTTTGTGCACAAGGATTGCCTTGTTGCTCGGGTCAATAAAGCATTGATGGAGTTGGCCCCATAGGCCGAAGTCTCCGAACGAGGGGCGCGCGCCCAGGAGATAGGCGCGCGTTGCGAGATGCGTGTTGAGGACTTCGACGAGGGTTTCGAAGGAGTCGATGAGCAGTGGTGTGTTGTTTTGGTTCGCGCCCGCGAAACTCATGCGCGGGATCATTCGGCGAACGATGAAGCGCGCCACGATCGGGGCGAAAAATCGAAGCGGGTGCCCATCGAGCATTCCTCGAGCGAGGGTGCCCCCGCGGTTCTTCTGATCCGGGGGCTCTGCCCACCTCGCCCGGAACATCAACTTGTTGACCCACTCGTCGCCGTACTCTTCGATGAGTTCCGACAAGAAGCGTAGCGATGAGTCTTGCGGGTGCAGCGACGGTTCGGGGTGATCCCGTTCGAGTTCCTCGAGGATCGGCGTCGAGTCTTGGGTGGCCGTTCCGTCGGGCCTGAAGACGAGAGGGATGAGCTGAACTTTGGCGTTGTCTTTAAAGAGCCTTTCATTGCGGAGACATCGAGCCGTCCATTCGTGTGCGATTCCCTTGAAGCGCATAGCAGACCGAACCTTCATGGAGTAGCCAGACTCCGGCCGCCCCATAATCACGTAGTGCTTTCCGTCGCCGATCATGGCCTCCGCGGCGGCGTCCGCGCCGATGCTAGGCGAAGAGGATTTCACAGCCGCTGCCTTCTAGGATGTTGTCTACGGACGCGCGAGCATTCGAGTCCAGGCTTGCGTAGCTCGCGCGGAGCCACCCCAAGCATTTCCTCTGGTACGGGAAGGGCTTTTGAACCCAAGGCCGTCCATCGATTTCGGTTTCGACTTGCTCCGCCTTTTTCTCGACCGCTTCCGCATTCGCAAGAAGGAAGGGGGCATGGAAATGACCCACTTCGGCGAAGAGTCCTCGGAGCGAATCAGGTAATGAATCCACATCCGTCCAGTCGTCTTCCCTTGGCTCCTTGCCCGATAGGTCCTCGACAAGCTCGGTCCAGCCGTAGACACGCGGGGCAAGCTCCGCAGTCAGGGCCGAGGGGGTCGGGTCAAAGAGCGCGAGGCAAGTCAGCTGTCCCATCATGCCGAAGTCGCTCGAAGCAGGGCGGTTCCCAAACAAGAAGCGGCTGTTCTGAAGCTGGGCATCGAAGGCTCGGAGGAATCGCCGGTAGCTCTCTTCTATGACTTCCGCTGTCACATCGTTAGAGCCGACGACGCCGAGTCGTCCAATCTGGCGATCTCCGATCATCTTTTGGATCGGGGCGATCTGCTCGTCGGTGACGTTTTCCATGCTCCAGTGCGGGAGAATTTGTCGAGCCTTCGTCGCGTCCGCCTCGTGGTACCAGCGGTAGTGGAACATGCACTTCGTTAGCCATTCGTCCGCGTAGTCTTCCAGCAGCTCGTCGAGAAATGCCGCCGCTGGGTCCCGTGGAATGATCGAGCGCCCATCGAACGCTTTCTCGAAGCGGCGAATCAAAGGTGTGGAATCGGTCGTAGGAACGATCTCGCCGCTCTCGTTAGGCAGGTAGAACGTGGGGAGTAGGGGTACTTTGGCTGCGGGCTGCTGCTCGGCTTCTTTCGAGTTCTGTTGGATGATCGTGAACGGGATCCTTCGGTAGCGCAGGACCGCGCGCATCTTTCGTGTGTAGGGAGAACCGGGCGCGCCCATCATGAGAAGCGGTGTAGAGAGTTCCATGCGTTTTACTCCGGTCGTTTTCTGTAGGGAGGGAAGGCCTAGCTAATTAGTCGAGGAGGCGTCGAATGAGTTGATTGGCCCCTGATAGCTTGAGCCGTCCGCGAAGAACCAGGCTTCTGTGGGGCAGGGTAGGTCAATAGTCGTACGCACATGGATCTTTACGGTGCGGATTTTCCAGCCACTTGGAAGCGATGGATCGGTTCCTGATGGGCCCGTCGCAGAGTCTTGGAGGACTCCGCCTCCGCGCGGTGATGGTGAGATGACTTGAATGAAGTCGCGACCGTCTTCCGCTCGGATCACGTCGACCTCGCGACCGGCTTCGAATACGAGGGAGTGATGTTTGTCGACACGAAGAAGCTTCGGGTTTTCGCCGTAGGGGAGCTCCGGGCCGGCGGCCGGAGGAGTCGCGCAATGAATGAATAGATGACCATCGATCTTTTGAGTAGACACGGGCCCATCGGCCTCGGCTCCGGGGGAGCGTCGAAAAAAATGCTCATCCATCACGCCAGATCCGATGCCTACCCGGATGAGAGTCTTCGGCAGCGAGAGCGCAGCGTATTCCTCAGTCGTAATGGGGGCGTGGGTTTGCCAGACGAACTGAGTCGTGAGGTCTAGCAACTCTGCGTGGAGAGCCTGGCAATCGATGAGATGATTTTCAGCAGGAAGTGTGGCTGCCGTCATGAATCATTTCCCCCCTAGTGAATTTAGTGGCACCTAAACTGCCAAAACTTTGAGATTCTGCAAGTTGACGGTTCGCGCTACAGGACGTCCCGCATAAAGCTAGACTTCGGTCTTCGCGTACGAAGGTGTCTCCTTCCGTATCAGGCGAGGGGATATTTTGAGTTCGAGCGTTAATGACGAGTCCGAAGAAAGCGCGGAGGATGATCTTCCGCCGTCGCGAACGGAGCTCACACGAGCCGCCGCCGAGGTCAATCATCTCGCGATCGAGCTGACGAGACTTTCCGTTGAGGATTTAGATCTGCTTGCTCTGCCGGAGCGAGTACGAGAAGAAGTTGACGTGTGTATAGGCCTTAAAGCGAAGAGTCGCGGTCGACAGAATCGGTTGATTGGACAACTCCTTCGCTCCGAGGATCATGATGCTATTCGCGCACGTCTTGCAGATCTGTCAAGGTTGCACCGCTTCAAGACTCAGCAGGAGAAGCGCAACGAACAGTGGCTGGCTCGCCTAATTGAAGATGGAGACGAGGGCGTCGAGGCTTTGATCCTAGAAGCGCCTGGGTTAGATAGGCAGCGAATGCGAACGCTGACTCGCAGTGCTCGAAAGCTCGCCGGCGGGCCGCGGGCAAAGAAGGCACGTCGCGACCTGTTGCGCGCGATCCGAACGGCTCGGGCATAACCTCCGGCCGCAGGCTTGCTATGGAATTGGGCTGTCGTATTTGGGCTACGACGAGACCCTTCTCGGTTTCGAAAGCGGTGGTGTAGTGAGCGAAATCGATCCCGGAGCGCATGTAATAGAGAATTACGGATCGCCGTGCCCGAGCCCGCATTAGGAGCAGCAATATACATGGCGAGCGCGGTTTTTTTCGGGCACCCGCCGCTCGAAGTTTTCGCTCAGGGCCTAACGCGATTCAAGCCGAAAGAGAATCGCGCTATCGCGCTGTCCCGGCTCGAGTTCGAAATCGTATTTCGCTTTGGACGCGACGATAAAGGCTTCAATATCTTCGGGCTGGTCCGCCTCAGTCGCACGTAACTTAAAGAGCCTGCCTTCGACACGAAGTCGCACTCGCCCATCCGCCGAAGCATTCTCCGTCCACTTGGAGTCTCGACTTCCCGCGACGTAGAGCGAGTCGCCGCTCGCCACGCACCAGATATTGACCGAGTAGGGATCTTCCGGCCGCGTTTCTAGCTGCACTGTGTCGACCAAGTCGGTGAATGCCCAGCTGCTGGGATGTGCTTCGAGCGTGCCCGAAAGTTCGCCGCCTGGAATCATCACCATAGGCCCACATCCAAGAGCGAGAAGCGTTGGGATCACCAAAGATAAAAAGACCGGCAGGCGACTCATCAGGACTCTCCTATTTGGGACGTTTCTATTGTCGTACCGATCTAAGATTCGCGAAAAGCGCAACGCTAGCGCCGATCCACGAAAGAACCGAGGCTCGAGGGGGATAGCGCGCGCGGACGGCACTCGCGAAATCCAACGGAGATCAGTTCAATGCCACGTCCACGAAACATCGGCGAAGCGCTCATGGGAATCGAAAGGTCTCTTCGAGCGGATTCCCCAGACTCGGGTGCGATTAGTGGCATGGCTTCCGTCGCTTCGGGTCATCTTTCCTTCCTGCAGCGCTCTCGCGCGCCGAGGGCTTGGCTAGATCAAATGGTGCCCGGCCAGAACCATCTATGCGTTAGGCGACGGATCATCTAGTCCGAGTCTAGGTTTCGTTGCATAATGTATCGTCGAGAACGCGAGTCAGGAACGTGATGTCTCATGGACTCCCGGGCTAGAGTTTTGTAGCCCACACAAAGGCTATTCGACTCTACCCAACTTGGTTTACCATGATCTCCTTAGTGGTCACGAATGGTGGAACATGCGGCCGTTTCCACCAAAGGCATTTCTGGAGCACAAGTCGACTTGCTTTCGCCGAGTAGTTGAGATCGTTCAGGATTAACGCCAGGCCAGGGCCGGGAAGAAGAGTCTCTATGCGCCGAATTAAATTAGAGAGTACGCGCCGCTGCTGCGTAATCACCGTGACACTGCTCCTCGTGATGGCGAGTCTGGGCTGCGACCTCGATAGACTGCAGGATTCGAACACGATGGGGTCGGAAGATAGCCTTGGCTTTGCGGCAAGGTCTGGCGCTGATGGCTGGGTCGCACGCCGCGGCGAAGAAGAGATCGGCTATGCAGAACTCGATGCGCCACTAAGGCTCGAACTCCACGACCTAGCGTTGGCAGGTTATCGGCTGCGGGTTGACCGATTGAACGAACTCGTCGCGGAACGTTTTGGGATTCGTGTCGAGACGGCAACTGCACAGAACGCGACGGACCTACAAATTCATCTTAGCGAGCCTCCCGCGCCCCGAATTAATTTACCGGATGGTGCGACGGTTTTGATCGGGTCGCAGTCTGCGGCGGTCGTTGTCACGCATTTTATTGACTTTGCGTCTCCATATAGCCGCCGCGTCCAGCCTGACTTGATCCGACTCGTGGATACCTACGGCGAACGAGTGAGAATTGAGACTCGCCTCTTTCCACTCCCTTTTCATCGCAACGCGCGAGAAGCGGCGGTCGCTGCACGCTGCGCCGAATCGCAAGATCGTTACCGCGCCTATCACGATGTGCTGCTCCTTGAGCAGCCCGCTTTAGATTCTGTAGCACTCGACAATTATGCCGAACGGGTGGGGTTAGACCTCGGCCGGTTCGACGATTGCCTAACTACCCGTGGGGCAGCGGCCGAGATCGATAGGGATCTCGGCGTGGCACGTGAGGTGGGTGTACGCCGCGCTGCGACGGTTTTCGTTAACGGCATCTACCTGAGCGGTCGACCGGATTTCGGCACTATGAAAGGTGTCGTTGAAGACGAGTTGCATCGATTGGGGATAGACTCGCAGCCGGGCCTGGTGGGTGAGGTCGGACAACCCGAAGAACCTGCACGCGGGCCCGCCGCAGCCGGAGAATCTACACTTCCTCCAATTCCACCTGAGGCCCTCTCGGAACCGGGTCTCATCGTAGAATTATCTCGCGCCAAAATTGATGAGGCACTTCTGGGTCGCCAAGATCTCAACGGTCGCTTGGATGCGACCCGCGGTGAGTTCTCCGGCCATAGGCTGCTAAAGATTCGTAAGGTCCGGGAAGGCGATCTCTACTCGCATCTAGGTCTCGAAACCGGGGATGTCTTGCTCGCCTTGAACGGCGCTTTCGTGACGGTCGATGAGAATCGCTTTTTCGAAACTCTCGCGAAGCAGAACATTGTACGGTTGCTAGTCATGCGACGTGGTAAGCCGCATAGCTTCGAATACCGCTTTCGGTAGGCTTCCCTCCCACGCATATGGGCGACTGGGGAAGGCGAGAGGCGCGTCGAGCCGAGCGTGACTAACGCGGGTTCGAGCGCCATGCCCCGGCAGCGAGGGTGCTTTGCCCTGCGACCGAAGGATGGAAGCAGTCGCCGCCGTTGATCTCATTCTCGCCGAAGGGCGTCGTGCCCACCGATGCGATGGATTCGTTGACGTAATCCGTCACGACTTCGATCCCGTTTGGATTGCGTCCATTGCTGTTAGTCGTATAGGCGAGGGCAAGGTCACGGATGATCTCGTTGTAGCGCGGAATCCGAGTTTCGAGCGCAGCGAGCCGCGTAGGCAGGTCTTCGCCCGACATGGGCGCATTCAACGTCGCGATTTCGCAGACGTCGAAGCTGTCGCGGAAACTGTCGCAGTTTACGCTGCTATTCCCGGTTTGCTTCGCGACGCCCGCTGCGTAGAGATCCTGGACGCGTGGAACGCCTAGCAAGTAGACAGTCCCGCCGATCGGGATGGAGGTCGGGTGCCCGAACCCGACGAGCTTGTCGAGGCCTGCCTCGATGGCGGTCGTCCAAGTTGCATCGTCATAGAGCGGGTTCCCGCAGCTTGCAGCGTCGACGCAGCCGCGGTTGCAGACATCATTGCCTCCGAGTTCGACGACTACGAGGTCTGGGACCGGGCTGAGCGCGAGAATATTGTCGACCTGAATCGAGAATTGATTACCGCCCGATGTCATTTCTGCCCCGGATACGGAGACCCGACTCGAGGTGATTCCGGAGCCAGGGCCCCCGTATAGAGCGTAGAAGCTGTTGCCAAGGGAGCTGCCATCGAACCAAGAGTGCTGGGGCTGGTCGCCGCCAGCCGGGCAAAGGAGGCAGATCAGGCCGAAGAAACCAGCGTTACAGGTGCAATCCGCAGAGAAGCCTTGGGTGATGCTATCGCCGGCGGCGACGATTCTCGAAGGGCCGGGCGGGACGGCGTTGGCGGCTTGGCAGACGGGTTGGATGCCGGCGCCACTTCCGACGATGGTTTCTCGAAGCGTTTGTCGATCGTTCGGATCGCAATCGAGGCGGTTGCCGATCACGCTGCATTTGTCTTGATCTAAGTCGATGGGAAGGAGTCCGGCGAGTCCGCGCTCGTAAGTCGCGGCATCCAGCAGGTCGATCGCGCCGTCGCTATTCACGTCTCCGCATTGGCACGCATCGCCGATTCCATCGCCGGGGGGGCCGTAGAGTCCCGCGAAGTCTTCCTGCAATGGATTCGCAGAATAAACGCAATTATCGATCCCGTCGGGCACTCCGTCGGCATCGGCGTCTTGAGCGACGGCTGAGCCGGGCGTGAGGAGAAGGAGCAGAATTACGAGCAGGAACTTGCGCGAGACTGAACGTGTGCGCAGTCGAGCGAGTAGGCCTAATACCATGAACCCCGAGCCGAGTGCGGTAGCGAAGCCAGGTTCGGGAACCGCAATCTCGGTGGAGGGAATATTCGTGAGCGTGAAGGCGGCGGTTACGGCGGTGCCGGTTTGCATGCTTACCGACCAAACTGGGGCGGTGATGTTGAGGTCAACCTCACCGAGTCGAATCGGGCCGAGTTGTCCCGTGACCGCGTTCCCTCCGATCCCCGCGAGTTCAGTTGCGCTCACTCGCGAGACGATGTCCTGGGCGGGATCGGGGACGAAACCTTGAATGTCGGCCCCGCCGTTTACGAGAAGAGCCCATTCCCAACCGCAGAGTTCGTCGCCATCCCCATCGACGCACGTTGTTCCTGTGCCCGTGGAGGCTGCGCCGGCATCCAAATATAGAAAGAGTGTCACCATGGGCATGCCCAACTCCTGGGGAATGCCGGGCGCCGCGACGCCATCGTCGTTTGCGCTGTGATAGAGCATCGGCGGAGCCGCATGGACCGCAGTTGCCCATACAGGTGCGAGGATGAGAGCCGCTAGTAGAACGTGCAGGGGACGTCCCGTCGTCCTCGGGCGCGCAACATACCGAGCG
This sequence comes from Deltaproteobacteria bacterium UBA4427, assembly GCA_002390675.1. Taxonomy (GTDB): domain Bacteria; phylum Myxococcota_A; class UBA9160; order UBA9160; family UBA4427; genus UBA4427. Next base: position 21,357 of record DGPZ01000128.1, on the reverse strand, counting down.
TCCCCACCGGCCGCCTTGGTCATGCGAGCAGCAGAAGCAGAGAAAGCGCGAGAAAAAGCGCGACGGAAGGCGTCAGTCGAGGTTCGTGCATGCATACGGTCAGCATACGCGAAGGCCACATTTTGCTGACGAAAAAGCGCCTCGGATATTCCCAGTTAGGCGGAAACGAATCATTGAGCGTTCAATGAGCGAAGGCAGCACAGTTTTAGCTCCGCAGATCATGACGTCGCTCCTGGAAGTCGCTTTCCCAATTTCATGAGACGGTCTGCGGCTACGAGGTCGGCAAGGGAAGGCAGGAGAGTCATCGAAAGGCAGGGAGTCAATGTTGCCATTGACAACTTTTGGCGGAGCTGGCAATGTATCTGCTGCAAACATGGAGACCCATGGCATACCACCACGGAAATCTACGAGAAGCACTGCTGGCCCGAGCGGCTGAGGTCATCGCGGAGAGCGGCGTCGAGGCTTTGAGTCTCCGCGGCCTCGCACGCGACCTCGACGTTTCGCATGCCGCCCCGCGTCGCCATTTCGCTGACCGCCGTGGACTGCTGGTGGAACTGGCCAAGGAAGCGTTCCGCCTGTGTGTGGTGATGATGGAGCAGGGCGCCGAGGCAGCCGGCCCGGATCCCGTGGCACGCTACCGCGCGTTAGGTCGGTCCTATGTTGAATTTGCTCGGCGCGATCCGGCGTTTTTTCGCGCAATGCATCATCCCGAAGTGCGGTCGATTCCTAATAGCGAGTTGAGCGAACTACAGGGAGCATGGTTCGCGGCGCTTCGCGACGGGGCGGCTGCGGCGCAGCGATCTGGCTGGCATCCGGAGGCCGACCCCGAGGCGCTTGTCGCGTTCAGCGTGTCGGCTGCGATGGGTGCGGCGCAACTTCTTTCAGACGAGAGCTGGTCACAGCATCTCGATTTCAATGATATTGATCTTCTCGCAGATGATCTGCTGGATTTGACCGTCGGTCGAACGCAAAAGTCCTTGATGAGTACGCCTAACGAGTTGACCGGGAACGCTGCAAAGAGGAGGGCATCCTGATGGCTGGACAAGTCTTAGAGTTTCTATCAAGTTGGGGCCCGCTCTGGTTCGGTATCGGTTTTTTGGCGCCGCTGATCGCTCAGTCGATGGATGCAATGTCGATTCCGGCGCCCTTAGGTCTTCCGACGATCGTCGTTGGACTGATCGTGGGCACGACCGCAGGCTTCGTGGCGAAGCGCCGAGGGAGCTGGGTATGAGCGCTGTAAATGGAATTAGATCGACCCCGAGCCTACGCACCGACCGCGAACTGCAGCGCGAGGAAGCCACGATTGCACGCAAATATCTGGGCCGCGTTCCATGGGAAATGGTCGTTTGGGGTCTCGGTAACTTCGTAGTTTGGCTCTCCCTCTGGCCCCTCGTTTTCAGCGGCATGCTGCCGCTTTGGGCCGGCTTCCTGCTTTCAACACTCTGCTGTATTTTGGCCTATCTCCCGTCGCACGAAGCGCAGCATTCAATTATCGCCGCGGAGGGGACGAAGCTTCGGTGGCTCAATGAGCTCGTTGGGCACATCTCGACGATTCCCTTAGTGTTTCCGTACCGGGTCGCATGGATCACCCACAAGCAGCATCACGCGTATGCCAATGACGAGGAGCGCGACCCCGATATCACCAGCCGTGCCGAGACTTGGTGGCAGAGCATTTGGAGTTCGATCAAGGGACGCCAGCCGGGGAACCAGGAAGGTTATGCAAAGGCGATGCGGGAGACGGATGATCCGAATCGCGATCGCGCGATTCTCGAAGCTTTCGCGCTTCGAACAATGCATTTTACGGTGCTCTTGATTTGTGCTTGGACGGGTCACGCCTTAGAAGGGCTTTTTCTTTGGCTGTTGCCGCGCCACCTGGGATCCATCTACAACGTGCTATTTCTGAGCTGGGCGCCGCATCACCCAGCAAACGAAACGGGTCGCTACCGCGATACGCGGGCCTGGAAGTCTCCGATCGGGACGCTGCTCACGATGGGGATGGAGTATCACATCATTCATCATCTGTATCCGAAGATCCCGCTGATCGACACAGCTAAGGCATTCTATGAATTCGAACCGATTCTAACCGAACGTGGGATTCGAAATGATCGACCGAATAAGACCGGCGCCTAACAAATAGGCAGCTCTTGAATAGCTACACGTTAGGTGCCGCCGGGTTAGAGAAAAAAGCCCTTTGGATCGTCAGCCGACCATTCGATCGGGCCGCGGATGGATTCGAAGGCGAGGCTCATTCTCGGTGCCCCAGTGCGGAGCTCGACCCTAGCTGGCGTGTCAAAGGGAAGTCGATTGCTGTCGTCGACGGGTAGATCGACTGTGAACGCGAGTAGCGCGCCGACCTTTGGGGAGTCGACGGAGGGGTGGGGCGTATCTAACCAGTCGATGAAGAAGGGCCATGTGCCGCTCATTTTGTGGAGCCAAAGCAGCTCCCAGGTGAGCTTGGTGCCGTCGGGAAGAGTCCTGCTGGTTTCGGTGGGCGCAGAGGGCTCGAGTCCCATTCGAGAGGCGTTGAGGGCAATTCCTTGAAGATCCGTAGTGGCCAGCGCCCAAGCAAATAGACTGTCGCGTTCGAGGGCAGCCATGGCAGCAGCTTGCAATCCATCGACCTTTCGCCCCGGATCTGGGCCAATGATCTCTAGATACACGCCGTCGCCAAAGCTGACGAGTGCGTTGCGAGTGCCCATCAAAGGATGTGGCCCGCCTGGAATTGGCAGGCATCCGGTGAGATCGGCGAAGGCTTCCGTGGCGAGCGCGAGGTTCGATGTCGCAAAGACAATATGATCGAGTGCCGTATTCATCGCAGAGGCTTCATTCATTGGCCCGAGTGGTACATTCTGCCTAGATCGCGTGCAACCGTCGCTACTTGCAACCGGACGGTCTAATCACTTGTTGTCGCGAGCCGTCATTGGCTTGGGAGGACCGCGTGCCCCATTCAATCTCGTTTGCCTTGTCAGTTCTTGGGCTGATGCTGGGTGTCTTACTTTCCCATGTGGGGCACGCCGATATCGCGGCAGAGCCGTTGAATCGGAATAGGCCTCTCGATCCGGCTGGTGCGCACTGGGCTTGGTATCTCGACTTCAATGTCGATGATATTGCGAACTCGCGTTTCGTCCTGTTCGACGCGGATACGGCTCGTATGAAGGGGTCGCTTGGGAGCGGGGCGTTTCCGACGATGCACGCGTCCCCGGATGGGCGCTTCTATTACGTGGCTGAGAGTTGGTTGCGCGGTCCGCGCCGTATTCGTGAAGACTTCGTCACGATCTACGACGCCAGCAGCCTCCAGATTGACGGCATCATAGAGCTGCCTGGGGCTAGGCGAGCGTTGATGTCGCCGCGTGACCGGACGGTGCTGACGGCGGACGGATCGCTTCTTCTTGTTTTTAACTTTACGCCGAGCACCAGCCTAACGGTCATTGACCTAGCATCACGTACGATCAAGGGCGATGTGCCGACGCCGGGATGCTCTCTCGCCTATCCGACGAGCTCGCGTGGCGTTTCGATGATTTGTGGAGACGGGAGCCTGTTGACTATTCATTTCGGCTCGGACGGCACGGTCCTCGCACAACATCGGAGCAAGCCCTTTTTCAATCCCGACAAGGACCCTTTGATCGAGAATGGCGTATCTCTTGAGGGTGTCTGGTATTTTACGACCTATGGCGGACAGGCACATTCCGTCGATCTGCGAGGGGAGGAACCTGTTTTTGGATCACCATGGCCTCTCGTTGATCAGAACAAGAAGCCTGCGAACTTTCTCGCATCCATCTTTACCATGGGCAAGGCGGGACCCTGGCTTCCCGGCGGCTTTCAAATCCTGACGGTCCATGAACCCACTCGCCGACTCTACGCCCTGACCCATCCAATCACATGGAGTGAAGGAAAAGGAGATCATGTTTTTCCGGGGGCGGAGGTTTGGGTGTACGACATCGATGAGCAGAAGCGGATCGACCGAATCAAGCTGCGGGATGTCGGCATTTCGATTCATGTGACGCCCGACGAATCGCCGCTTTTGCTGGTCGGCGCGGTCGATATTGAGACGGAAGAATTCCGCCTCGAGGTTTATGATGCAGAGAGCGGGGATTTTCTCCGTGAGCTCGAGGAGCCAGGGGAAGTCATGTTCCATTTCCAAGGCGTCTCCGGGCGTTAGGCTGAAAGGGTTGCGAGGATAATTAATGCATTTGAATCGATTCGATGATCTAGCCGCCGACGTCTCTCGTGGGCTGGCACGGCGCACCTCACGCAGATCCTTCACATCCAAGGTCGGTGTCTGGCTCTTCGGCGCCGTAGCTGCTCCTCTGCTGCTGCCAGTGGCGCGCGGCCGCGCGGAAGACCGTTATGCGGGGGAAGAGGGCGACCCACGAAGCTGTGACTATTGGCGCTACTGCGCGACCAATGGCTATCTATGTGAATGTTGTGGCGGCAGCGCGAACGAATGCCCTCCGGGCACGACAATGTCCGCGCTTTCTTGGATAGGCACCTGTCGCAATCCAGCTGACGGCAAGAACTATTTGATCTCGTACAACGACTGCTGTGGCACTGCTCAATGCAACCGCTGCAGCTGCTCGCGTCACGAGAGCGAGACGCCGGTCTATCGTGCGGGCACAGCAAATGACATCCATTGGTGTTCTGCGAATGAATCTACGGCGATTAACTGTACCGTCGCTGTGGTGCTAGGTGCGGCGGAAGATGAGGTCTAGCAGGGCCTTGATCGGTTGCTCTCTTGTCTTTAGTCGGAAGCTATTAGGTGGGCTTGCCCCGGACGTAGCCGCGGGCCTTGAAGCCGGCTCCCGTAGGGCACTCACGATTTGCTGTTTGCTGAGCTTCGCAGCGAGTCTGTTGGGAAGCGGTATCGCGGCGGCCGAGTATTCTGCGCAGACGAACTACATCCTTCATTGCCAAGGCTGCCACGGTGCCGATGGGGTTGGCGGAACGCCTGGTGAAGTTCCTCCGCTCGCCCATTCCGTCGGATATTTTTTGCGCGTAGAGAATGGCCGAGAATATCTGGCGCAGGTTCCAGGCGCAGCGAATGCGCCGATAAGCGACGCGGCCCTAGCGTCTCTGCTGACCTACATGATTAATGCATTCTCGAGCAAAGAAGCGGGCGCCGACTTCGCACCCTATACGGCTCGTGAAGTCACTTCGGTTCGTCGGTTACAGCCAGACATCGTGGCACTGCGCACTCGCCTTGTTTCTCGTTTGCGAGATAAACTAGGAATTGAGCTCTGGACTGAGGGCGGCGAATCGCTGGGTGAGAACTATGAAGTGCATGAGGCAGCCGAGGTGACGGGAAATTTAGGGACAACTCCATGACGGCTATGACCGCCTCACTGGGTTTACTTGGCTTGACCTGCCAGCTCTTCCTTTCATTCGTGTTTGGCGCGGCGGCGGTCCATAAGCTTCGTGATGCAAAGGCGTTCGTCGAAACGCTTCGCGACTATCAAATTATTCCGACCCCCTTGCTAGAGTCGATGAGCGCACTCGTGATTGGCCTAGAGGTCTTCGTGATCTTTGGGCTATGGCCAGTCAGTCTGCGAACGGAGGCGACCGTCACGGCCGCGGTGTTATTAGTTAGTTATGCCATGGCGATCGGGGTGAATCTCGGCCGCGGGCGCCGCGAACTTGACTGTGGCTGTTCTTGGGGCGCTTCGGGGCAGGCGATTGCATGGGGCCTGGTTTTTCGCAACGGTCTGATGCTGCTCCCGTGTTGGGTGGTGATCATGAGCCAGAAGATCGCTCTCTCGGTGGAAGTCACCCCAGAGACGTTTGAGTTGGCGGCGAGTGTTGTCGCATTGGTAGCGGCCGTAGTGCTGCTGCTTTGTTATTGGAGTTTCGAACGGTTGATCGCGAATCAACCTGCACTCGCCCGCTTGCGAGGGGGAAGGGTGGAATGAACGGATTGCTTGTGGGCTCGGTCGTCGTGCTGTGGATCGTGGTGATGATCCTGAGTGCGGTCGTGTTCGCGCTGACAAGACAGGTTGGTGTCTTGCTTGAGCGGGTTGCGCCTGCCGGTGCGCTGAACACGGGGAAGAGTCTTCAGCCGGGCGAGGATGCGCCAACCTTTAAGCTCAAGACGATTGCCGGCGAGGCGATCCAAGTCGGCGGAGCTCGTGGGGATGGGCGCAGCCAGCTCGTGTTTTTCGTATCGCCTTCGTGTTCGGTTTGTGAGCTGCTGCTTCCGACAATCCGGGAAATCGCGGTATCGGAGCGTGAATGGCTCGATATCGTCCTGGCCAGCGACGGAGATGAGGCTGATCACGCCTCCTTTGTGGCCCGAAAAGGGATTTCGACGCTGCCTTACGTGGTTTCTCAGCCGCTTGGGCTCGGATTTCGCGTCGCACAGCTTCCTCATGGCGCTCTAGTCGACGCGGAGGGCCGAGTTGCGGCATCCGGTCTGGTTAATTCCCGGGAGCATCTGGAGAGCCTGATCGAGGCGAAGCAGCAGGGGGTGGGGTCGATTCAGGAGTATCTGCAAAAGAACTGATCGAAGCCGTTGCAATGAGAAGACAGTCGGGTGCTGCGAAATCCGAAATCACCCACTAGAATCCACCTTGTCGGGAGCAATTGTTCTCTGGGGCCGGATTCGAATTCCGCCGCCGCCCTCCGCTCTTGGCAACCCCGTCGATCTCGACCGCGTGGCTGTTTCTTCGTCACTGTGCTCGCGGGATCGCCGCAAAACCGCGAGCGTACTCGGCATAGGCCGAAGGGGTACGTGCCAGCGCATCGAGAAGCGAGGATCGACACGTTGACTGCCCGTGCAACGAAGGCTGTGTCTAAAAAGGCTGCCAAAAAGAAGGCGGCGGCTAAGTCGCCTGCCAAGAAGGCCGCGGCTAAGACTGCTGCAAAGAAAACCGCCGCGAAGAAATCAGCGTCGAAGAAGGCCGCTAAGAAGAGCGTCTCGAAGACGAAGACTACGACGGCGGCTCCAGCGGCGTCTTTAACGGCGACAAAGACAGCGACAAAGACAGCGGCTAAAAAAGCGGCTAAAAAAGCGACGAAGAAGACCGCTGCAAAGACGAGCGCCAAGAAGGCGAAAGCGAAGGCAGCGCCCAAAAAAGCCGCCGCGAAGAAAAAGGCTGCCGCGAAGGGTACGGCGAAGAAGGCCGCCAAAAAACCGGCGAAGAAAGCCGCTAAGAAAGCGTCGACGATATCCAATCTTGTCGACGACGTGATCGATGCGGCGGTCGGAGAGACAGTCGAAGCACTCGCTTCGGATGACGAAAAGAAGGCGACCGTAGTCGACGCGCCTAGCGACAATGAAACATCAGAGACTGAGGAAATCCTGACAGTTCCTCGGCCGGCGGTCGAGAGTGTTTCAGCATCTTTCGCGGAAGACGTAGCCGCGGACGATACGCCTGTGAGCATCCTGGCGGAGCAAGACGACGAAGAAGAAGAGGAAGAAGAGGGAGAAGAAGAGGAAGAAGAGAAATTTCGGGAACACGAAGTTCTTGGCATCTTCGACCTTGACGATGACGAGGAGGAAGAAGAACTAGCATCTGCCCGCCGCCGCCGGGCGAAGCGTGGCAGACCTGTTCCGCCCTCCGGGCCGCGTTCTCAGCGTCGGGGCGAAGTCGCCGTGATCGCTGAACCAGAACCAGAACCAGAACCAGAACCCGAACCCGAAGGGCCGCCGGAGACAATTGAGCAGGCGGCACGGGTGTTTGGCGTCGACCATCTCTATCCCGAGCAAAAGAAAGTGATCGAACACGCGCTGGAGGGGGGCGATGCGCTGGTCGTTCTGCCAACGGGGTACGGCAAATCGGCATGTTTCCAGATTCCGTCACTGCTGCTTCCGAAGCCGGTCGTAGTGATCTCACCGCTCTTAGCCCTGATTGAAGACCAGGTTAAGAATATGGAGGCACGCGGAATTCCGGTCGTGCGCTTCGATGGCACCATCCGGGGAAAGGCGCGTAAAGCCGTCATCGAACGGATCGAGCAGGGCGGCAATTTGCTCGTCATGACGACGCCTGAAAGCCTCGCAAACGACGAGCTGCTCGTTGCGCTTTTTAAGAGTGGCATCTCGCTCTTCGCTGTCGATGAAGCCCATTGTGCGTCGGAGTGGGGGCACGATTTCCGCCCTGCCTATCTGCGAATAGGCACTCTATTAGAGCGCTACGGCCGTCCGCCGGTCATGGCACTCACGGCAACGGCAACACAAAGTGTTCGTGAAGATCTGGTTCGGATTCTCGGGTTGCGTGATCCGCTCCAAGTTGTCGCGTCGCCGCATCGCGCGAATCTCTGCTTTGAAGTCATCGAATGCGCAGGGGATGCGCGGCTGCGTGCACTCGGCCGATTAGTGATCCGTTTGCGACGCCCGGGCATCATTTACTGCTCGACCACTCGCGACGTCGATACTGTGTATGGCGCGCTCAAGCAAATGAAGATTCCTGCCAACAAATATCACGGAGGCATGAACGGCAGCGAACGGCGCGAACAACAAGAGCAGTTCATGCGCCGCGGCCGCCGCAACGTCATGGTGGCCACAAGCGCATTCGGGCTTGGGATCGATAAACAAGATTTCCGTTATGTCGTCCATTTCCAGACCCCCGCATCTGTCGAGCAATACGTACAGGAAGCGGGCCGTGTGGGGCGCGACGGAAAGCGGGCCAACTGCATCTTATTGCACGACACAGTCGATCGGAATATCCACGAATTTCTGCTTAGCCAAAGTCGGACGAGCCCTAGTCAGCTATATCAAGTTGCAGCAGCCCTCGCGGCGTATGTCGAGGAGGGGCGCGAGCCCGACGCAATTGACCTTGCTGCATCAGCCCGGGTTGCACAGCGTGTGACGCAAGCATGCGTGGCGATGTTCGAGACGGCTGGATTAGTCAAGATTCATCAGGATAAGTCGATCGAGGCGCTCGTCACGCATGATGAGCTGAAGCATTCGGCGAAACGTCTCAGTGAACAGCTACGAACGCTACGGAAGCAAGATAACGAACGACTCGATGCGCTTGATCGTTATGCGATTGCCGAGCGGTGCCGTGGGGAGTTGCTCGGAGAATATTTTGGGATTCCGATCGAAGAGGAGTGCGGCGTTTGTGATGTTTGCCGTCGCCAGCCTGCACGTCCGGCTTCATTCTTTGATCCGATTCGCAAGAAGAAGGCGGCGAAGAAGAAGCGCGCTGCTAAGAAGAAGCGAGGTGGGCGAAAAACAAGATCCACGCGGGGGCGACGGCCTGCGCGCGGAGATCGCGAGCGGGAGCGTACGCCTCGCGACCGAAGTCGCGTGGCTGCGTCAGGTGAGAGCGGCACGGCGAGACGAGCTGGTCCGACAGGGCCGGCTTCAACCACGGGTGTTTCTCCGGGTGGGCCGAGTCGCGTTCCTCCGAGTGGTCCGCGCGGAGCAGTTGCTGCAGATGGGGCGAGCGGACCGTCAAGGCGTAAGCGTCGTCGCGGAGGACAGCGACGTCGATCCGGCGGAAACGCGAACGACAGAGCGAATACGAATGACAAACTAAAAGCGAGCGGCGAGCCCGGTGAAAATGCGGAGCGCGCGTCAAAGGCCGATGGCAACCAGAGTTCACGTGGTCGTGG
>DGPZ01000128.1:0-11797 GCA_002390675.1 Deltaproteobacteria bacterium UBA4427 | reverse complement strand
CGTGGCCGTGGCCGTGGGCGTGCGCAAGAAGAAAATCGGCAGAAGCCGACTGGAGATGCGCCGGCTAAGACTGCTGCGCGCCGCCGGCGGCGTCGCGGCGGGCGCGGACGCGGTCGTGGGCCGCGTCCCGCACCCCCCGAATAGCTAGTAGTCCCCGCGTGCCGAACTGATGCTAGTTGGGTGCGCGGATCGCGTCTTCAAGTTCGCGCAGGCTGTCTTTTCCGAAATAGATTTCCTCACCTAGGAAGAAGCTGGGTGATCCGAAGTTGCCGCGAGCGACTGAAGCCTCCGTATTAGCCATGAGCTTCGCCTTGATCTCGGGGTCTTGTGTGGCTGCGATCAGCTCTTCGGCCGGGAGATCAGAAGATGCCAGAGCCCCACGAATGACTTGGGGATCGTCCATCTTCTTCGGCTCCGACCACATGTGTCGGTAAACCTCGTCGACGTAGCGCGGAAAGCAACCCATGCGCTTCGCGGCGATGGCGCCCCGCATGATTAGAAGCGTGTTCACGGGGAAGTGCGGGTTTTGAGCGAAAGCATCGATCTTGTTGCGCGCAATGAAGCGTCGCATCTCTAGTTGCTGATACTCGCCTTTGTTCTTGATGCCCTGCATCGAAATCGCAGGGGAGACGTTTCCTGTAGCCTTGAATACGCCGCCCAGTAGTACGGGCACATATTCGAATGAAAGGCCGGTCCGTTCTTCGATTGTGGGCAGGACTCGATGGGCCAAGTAGGCATTTGGACTACCGAAATCGAAATGGAACTCGAGCCTTTGCTTCACGCGGGCTTCTGCGGTTCATCATCATTACTTCCGACGATCTTCGTTGCCATCGAAATCATTGATGCGACGTCGCTTAGGTTCGCGGGAATGACAAGGCTATTGCCCGCCTTAGCGAGATGCCCAAATTGCGCGACGTACTGTTCAGCGACGCGCAGCTTCATAGCATCCCGTCCACCAGGCATTTCGACTGCGGTCGAGACCTCTCGCAAGCCGGAGGCGGTCGCCAGAGCGACGGCCTCGATTGCGGAGGCTTCGCCTTGGGCTTCATTAATTTGGCGTTCTCGGGTCGCTTCCGACTGCTTGATCACCTTCTGCTTCTGGCCCTCTGCGCGATTGATCTCGGCATCGCGCACACCTTCGGATTCAAGGATGACGGCGCGCTTTTCTCGTTCCGCTCGCATCTGTTTTTCCATCGCTTCGATCACGTCTGCGGGCGGATTAATATTACGAATCTCGTAACGCAGGATTTTGACACCCCAGGGATCGCTCGCGAGATCTACTTCGCGCACTACATTGCCGTTGATAGCGGCGCGCTCTTCAAAGGTGCGATCTAGATCGATCTTGCCGATCTCACTTCTCAGGGTCGTTTGAGCGAGCTGAGAAATCGCAAAGACGTAGTCTTGGATTCCGTAGGAGGCTCGCTTTGGATCGATAATCTGAAGATAAAGGACGCCATCCACGCCGACCTGCACGTTGTCCTTGGTGATGCAAAGCTGCTCGGGTATGTCGACGGCCATCTCCTTGAGGGAGTGGCGGTAGGCGACGCGTTCGACGAAGGGGATCAGAATATGGAATCCCGCGCGGAGTGTTCGGCTGTACTTACCGAGGTTTTCGATCACAAAGGCCCGCTGCTGCGGCACGATCGTGGCAGTCTTGGCGACCACCACGATGGCCAGGAGAACCAGTCCAATGATGGCGATGGTGAAAAATTCCATGTTGCACTCCTTGATTGGATCGATAGGCGATCTCTGTCGAGGCTTTGTTACTCTTACTATGTACGATAGATGTTAGGCAAGCAGACGGACGTCGAGCACAATACCTTCGCTACGGACGACTTCGCAGGCCGCGCCGTGATCGATTACAGCATTTCCCACGTTTCGAGCGGTCCACGTGGAGCCCCGCAAAGCGACGATTCCTTGTGCCCCAGGCTGAATTGCTTCCTCTGCGCTCGCTCGTTCTCCGTCGACGCCTTCACGTACCTCACCTTCTGGCGGAGGCCGCAGTCTTGTATAAACGGCGCGTCTAAAAAAGATCAGTGATCCGGCTGCGAGGGCGGCGAAGAGGAGCCACTGCGTCCAGAAGGGGAGGGCGACTCCCGAGACCACGACCGCGCCAGTCAGCAGCGCCGAAAACCCAAGAAAGAGTAGGTAGAACTCGAGATCGACGACAGTCATCTCGGCGAGGAGCAGCATCGCTCCAATTGTGATCCATCCCCACCACGGCATGTTCGAAGAGTCCTCCTAAGCCCGCGGACGCAGAAATCTCGCGTCCCCATCAATCAACGCTAAACATAACACATAGAGGAGAGTCTCTCTTAGTGCGAAGCGACGCTTAGACTCTAACCTTAGGAATTCCCATAGGTGACGGTTTGTACGGATATGAGACGCATTTAGTTTCACGCGGTCAATTTTCGACGCGGGGTCACTCGCCAGTATGCGTCTTCGCTAGCTCGCCATAAAAACCGATCGCAATCGAACAGGTCACTCCGGTCAGAAGCACATTCGTCTGATCGGTTTCCATCGCGAAGTGGGCACGATTGGGGCGCTCTTTGAAACGAAACAAGAAATAGCTTCGGGGGTCGAAGAATCGCGAGAGCGGAATTTCGTCGATGTCAGCGACTTCCCCGGGTTGTGCGCGAAGTTCGATAGGCGGCTCGACTAGGGCAACGGTAGGCGAGACGCGAAAGCCGCTATGACTCACGTAGTCTCCTAGTCGTCCAAGGACTTCGACTCGAGCGGGGTCGAGGCCAATTTCCTCCTCCGCTTCACGCAGCGCTGTCGCAATCGGATCGGCGTCGCTGTCGTCCGCGCGTCCGCCGGGAAAGACCCAATGTCCAGGAAATGAGATGGCGCGATCACGCTGGGTGACGATCAGCTTGGGTCCATCGTCGCGCAGCACGATCGCGAGCAGAACAGAGGCTGGCACCGCTTTGGCCCGCTCTTCGTCCGTGACTCGTGGTTCGAGGTGCGGGTTTTGCAATTCCTCGGCCGCGCGGCCGATCTCGCTCGCGAAATGGGCACGCAATGATTCCGGGGAGGGCACAAGAGCAGGCCTGGCCAGCGCGGATTCATGAATGCGCGTTTTCTCCGCGCTGTTGAAGCGACGCTGCATCTCGAGGTCGACGGGGGGCGCACTCATCAGAGGGAAGCGGTCCGATTCAAGCTGAGATGCTCGGTCGCTCCGCGACTCGGTCGTACCATCGCTGCGAATTCGTATGGGCTTCGGCGATTCCGAGCTTGACCCATTTCGCGAAATCGCAGATGACAAAGCCCGAGATGTCAGCGACCGAGAATGCGTCGCCGGCGATGAATTCGGACTCGCCTAGTCTCGCGTCTAACATGTCGAAGAACTCGAGGCCCCGCGCACGGCCGCGTTCCGCGAGCTCTGGAATTTGTTCGTAGTCCGTGGGGCCAGTAATCGCGCGGCCAATCATTCCCTTCGTTCGGTTGCGAAAGGCATCCGCGATGGGTGCTAGGCCTTCGAGCTCAATGCGCGCATTCCAGTTGGCGACGATGCCGATCTCCTCCGGTGTGCGGCCAAGGAGAGGCGGCTCGGGAACCAGGGATTCGAGATAGGCGGCGATCGCTGCATTCTCCGTGAGACAGGTGCCGTCATCGAGGGCCAAGGCCGGAACAGTACATCGCGGGTTGATCGCTCGAAAATCGTCGCCCAGCTGCTCTTTTGCACCGAGGTCGATTTCGACCGTGTCGACTTCGATTCCCTTTTCGGCGATGAAGATACGCGCACGACGCGGGCTCGGGGCGGATTGGCAATCGTAGAATTTCATGGCTGGGGCTTCCCTTCTGCGAGCGCTTGGCCGCGCCAGGCTTGTTGAATCACATAGGCTCGGATCGCTGCGCTTTCTTCGGCGTCGATCTGTTCGCCAAACGCGGCCATGCCATTTGCGCGAAGCGCGCCGTCACGCAAAACGGAGTCCCAGGCGACCTGGTTCTGGATGTAGGCCGAGCCGCGGAGATCCGGAATTAGTAGTCCGGATACGGCATTGAGGCCGTGGCACCCGAGGCAGATGTCTTGATAGAGGCTGTAGCCCTCGCGAATCGTTGCTGCGTCGGCCTGCTGCGCGGGCGGATTAAACTCGACTCTTCGCGTCCACTCGACTTCGGGCAGTGTGCCGGTGGACCCGAGCTTGAATGTCAATACCCGGCTCACGTTAGGCATGCTCTCGGCCTGCACGTATTCGCCGAAGACGAGGGCAAATGCGCCACCCCAGCCAACGTTGACCGAGACGTATTGTTCGCCGTCAATTTCGAAAGTCATGGGGGGCGCCACGATTCCTGTTTGACTCGGGAAGGACCACAGGCGCTCGCCGTTGTCCGCGCGGAAAGCGACGAACTCGCCGTTCGAGGTGCCCTGGAAGACGAGGTCTCCCGCAGTTGACAGGGTCCCGCCGTTCCATGTTCCGGGGTGTTCGACGCGCCAGGCTTCTTCTTGCTTGGAGGGATCCCACGCAACGAGTCGACCCTTAACAAGCGCGCCAAGTGCATCGCGCTCGGCTTGGTCGTCGGGCAGGCTGCCGGTGATTCCGTCGATGCCCAGGTTGGGGAGGCCGGGCTTGTACTCGAAGTTCTCGGGCAAGCCATAGTTCGCCGGGAAGTCGAGCACGGGGATGTAGACGAGTCCGGTCTTGGGGTTGAACGACATGGGGTGCCAGTTATGCCCACCAAGATAGGAGGGGAACGTGAGCTGCGGTCCGTCGAGGTAGCGAGCGTTTTCGGTCTCGATCGGCCGGCCTGTTTCGAGGTCGACATGGGAAGCCCAGGTGAGGTTCATGTACTTCTCAGCCGAGATGAGTTCGCCCGTTGCGCGGTCGATGACGTAGAAGAAGCCATTCTTAGGAGCCTGCATCAGCACCTTTCGTTCGACGCCGTCGATCTCGAGTTCCGCGAGAATAATGTGCTGGGTGGCGGTGTAGTCCCAGGTTTCGCCGGGGGTCGTCTGGTAGTGCCAAACGTATTCGCCGGTGTCGGGACGGAGGGCGACGATCGAAGAGAGGAATAGGTTGTCGCCGCCGCCGGGAGAACGAATCTCTTGGTTCCAGGGCGTGCCGTTACCGACGCCTATATAGAGAAGGTCGAGTTCCGGGTCATGGGCCATCGAGTCCCAGACCGTGCCGCCGCCGCCGCCGAGTTCATACCACTCGCCGTTCCACGTAGTAGCGGCCATCTCCATCGCGTCGTTTTCAAAACCCTTCGACGGGTCGCCGGGGACGGTGTAGAAGCGCCAAACAAGATCGCCGCTCTCGACGTCGTAAGCGCTGACGAAGCCACGAACGCCATACTCCGCTCCGCCGTTGCCGATCAGGACGTTGCCCCGAATGATGCGTGGTGCGCCGGTGATCGTGTAGGGGAGCTCTGGGTCGACCGTCGCGATTTCCCAGTTCACTTCGCCGGTCTTGGCGTCGAGGGCGATGAGTCGTCCGTCGAGGGCGCCAAAGAAGACTTGTCCCTTCCAAACGGCCACGCCTCGATTTACAACATCGCAGCAGGCGTGGCGCGACTTGTCCTTCGCGACCTTCGGATCGAATCGCCAGAGTTGCGCGCCGGTTCGTGCGTCGAGTGCATAGACGATGCTCCAAGCGGACGTCGCATACATCACGCCATCGACGACGATCGATGTCGCCTCGATACCACGCTCGGTCTCAAAGTCGAAGGACCATGCTAGGCCGAGTTCATCGACGTTCGTCGTGTCGATTTTGTTGAGCGGGCTGAATCGCTGTTCGCTGTAAGTCCGTCCGTGGCTCATCCAGCTGCCGGGTTCTTTGTCGGCGCCCAATAGACGCTTAGAGTCGACTGCCGCGGGAGTGGCTGCGGCCGCAGTTTTCTCGCTCGCGTCGCCTCCGAGCAGACTCGTGCTGCACGCACCGATCAGCATGGCGACAGCAAGGGCCGCGAGGAGAGGGATCGGTCCGCCTGGAAGAGAATCAGAACGAAGCGAAGACCGAAACGAGGGCATGGGCACACTCCCAAAACGAGTAAGACCGGGTTGTCGAGGACGAGCGCACCCATCGATGCGCACCGCGTCGGAACGATACCCTACGCGAGCGAATCGGGGGTGCCGGTTTGCGACTGCCAGTTACTCGTTTGTTTGTGCAGTCGCTAGCCGGCGAGCTTGCCGCCGGCTTCCACCCACTGCTTGATAACGGTTTGGCCTTCGCGCGGGTTGTAGAGATCTTCTTGGTAGGAGAAGAGGCCGTCCCCCGCATATTCCAAGATCGTGATGCATCCGAACCGGTAGTCGACATCGCCTCCCTTCGGATCGGGCATGACCTGCCAGGGGTAGTAGACGACCCGATTGCCTTCTATCACGTGCCACTGGACCGGAAAGACCATCATGGGCACCGGAATCATTACCTTTACGATCGCCTCGCGGATGGCTTCTCGTCCCTCGAAGGTTCCGAGATGACGTTCGACCCAAAGGCCGTCTTCGCTGTGAAGATCGGCCCAGGCGTTCCAATCTCCTGAGTCGCCGACAGCGACAAAGTTTTGATAGGCCTCTTCGACTTCTTCTCGACTAAAATTACTCATGCGGGTCTCCCAAATTCGAGTCCTTCGTATTCGCCGGTCTCGCGCCATTCCTTGAGGATTTTGAAGAACCGGATCGATCCTCCTCCGTAGGAAGAGGCTTGTTTAGCCAGGGGGTTTTCCTGGCCTTCATTATTGTAGTAGCCCGGCGTGCATTCCTTACCGCCGAGGCCGCCCAGCCCACTGTCGGCCTTTTGAATGATTGTTTCCACCCATTCCTGTTCGGCTGCTTTCGACGGTTCGATCGTCGTAAATCCGTGGGCTCGCGCGTGAGAGAGGATATGTGCGATGTGCGTCGAGCACTCTTCAAGGAGATGTGGGTAGTTGGCGGTGAATGCACCCTGTGAGCCGCTCATGATGAAGCAGTTCGGAAAGCCGTGACTCTGGAGCCCGTGCAGAGTGCGAAGGCCCTTTGACCAGTACTCGGTCAAAGTCTCGCCCGTTCGCCCGACAATTTCATAGCCGGCTCGCCGCGCATAACTCGTTCCGACTTCGAATCCAGTCGCAAATATAATGCAGTCAACCTCGTATTCCCTGCCGGCGACGACGATCCCTTTGCTCGTGATGCGTTCGACGCCTTGCCCATCCGTATCGATGAGGTCGACGCTAGGTCGATTGAACGTAGGGAGGTATTGATCGTTAAAGCAGGGGCGCTTGCAAAACATCTGGTAGTAGGGCTTCAAGCTCTCGGCGACTTCCGCATCCCCGACCTTCTCGTCGACCAGGGCTCGGATTTCGTTCATCTTCTCGAAGTTGGCCGCCTCGAGGAGCTCGGCGACGCTTGGAGCGCCCGCTTCGGTGTTTTGCGCTGCCTCTTGGAAGAGACGCATCGTCTTGCCGATCAGATCGGTCCAGCCGTCGGCGACCAAGTCTTGTGCCTGAGGCACGCCGGAGACGAGGGCGTTGAAGTTTTCCATTCGCTCGCGGTGCCAACCGGGCTCAAGGGATTTTGCCCAGTCGGGATCCGTTGGCGTGTTGCCGCGGATGTCCACGGAAGAGGGCGTGCGTTGGAAGACGTAGAGATGTTCGGCGGTTTCGCCGACATAGGGAACGCATTGGATTGCGGTGGCGCCCGTGCCGATCACGGCGACGCGCTTGTCGGCCAGTTTGTTAAGTCCACCGTCTGGACCGCCACCGGTGTATTCGTAGTCCCATCGACTCGTATGAAAAGTATGTCCTTCGAAATCCTGAATACCAGCGATCCCGGGAAGCTTCGGACGATGGAGGGGACCGTTCGCCATGGCGACGAAGCGTGCGCGAAGCGTGTCGCCGCGGTTGGTCGCAACGAGCCATCGCTGTGCCTCGTCATCCCACGTCATGCCCGTGACCTCGGTCTGGAAAATTGCTCCGCGATAGAGGTCGTAGTGCTCTCCGATCGCGCGGGCGTGGCTCAGGATTTCTTTCGCGCGAGCATATTTCTCACTCGGAATTTTGCCGAGCTCTTCGACGAGAGGCAGATAGATGTAGGACTCGATATCGCATGCAGCGCCGGGATAGCGATTCCAGTACCAAGTGCCGCCGAAGTCGCCGCCCTTTTCGACGATTCGAATGTCTTCGATGCCAGCATCGCGTAGTCGCGCGCCCGCCTGCAGGCCGCCAAAGCCGCCGCCCACTAAGAGCACTTCGACATCTTCAATGAGGGGCTCTCGCTCGATCGCCGTTTCGATATAGGGGTCATCGACGAAGTGCGAGAAGTCGCCGGACATTTCGATGTACTGCTCATTCCCATCTTGACGGATGCGCTTGTCGCGTTCCTGTCGGTAGCGCGCGCGCATCGCGTCGGGATCGAAATCTACGGGCGTGTTCTGGGGATCGATCTGCTCGCTCATCTTCGGTCATCTCCGTTGAATCAATCAGCATTGATCCCGCGTGGCGGGTATCCAGCGCAGGTCGACTAGTTTTAACAGATACTGGGCCGCCGCACCGGTCCCTTTGTCGGCCTCGGGAAGCGGAGCGCCGGTGAAAATCCTGAGATCAGGACCGGTATCCTCAAGCCTTGCTGCAGGAAGTTAAAGACAGATGTTTCGGATTTGTGGTGCCAGACCATCTCGACATAGAGCACCGCGTCGCCCGCCTACGAGAGGCGATCTGCGGTAGTCGTTGGCGCCGCATAAGGAATGCCTTTGTGGCGGCGATGTTCTACTGAGGAATTTGGGGAGCGGTTGCTAGGCTCTGGCGATGCCAGATTCAACGAAGGTCTCCTTGCTCGACCAGATTGGCTTATCGGATGGACTGTCTCGAGGTGCAGTGGGGCTGCTCGTGCTAGCGCTGGCAGCTTCTGTGGGCTCGATCGAGGACGCGAGCGCGATTCTGGCCGCAAGCAAAGCGATCGTCGTGGATCGCTTCGACTTCGTGTTCATCGCCCTGGCCAACCTAGCCATTATTGTCGTGGTCCTCGCAGGACTGCATCCCGCTGGAGCCCGTCGTCTTGGCACCGAAGACGAACGTCCTGAATTTTCCCGCGGTGCGTGGATTGCGATGCTTTTTTCGGCGGGACTCGCGTCGGGAATTCTCTACTGGGCGGCCGCTGAGCCGATCCTACATATGCAGTCGAACCCGTTGCTTTCGGCGAATCCGGAGCCGGGAGAGGCGAGCCGTCTCGCGATGCAAATCACAGTGATGCATTGGGGGATTCACGGCTGGGCCATTTACGTGGTGGTGGCGTTAGTGCTCGGTATTCAGTCGTACCGACACGGCCAGCCTTTGCGGTTCCGGATCGTGCTGCTTCCGATTCTTGGAGAAACCTGGACGCATAGGTGGCCAGGTCGATCGGTCGACTTACTGGCGCTCTTCGGAACGATCTGCGGCGTTGCCACGTCGATCGGACTTTCTGCGGCGAGTATGAACGCCACCTTGTCGTCGCTTTTTCCGATGAGCGTCTCGACTTTTAACCAGGTCGTGATTATTGCAAGTGTGAGTGTGTTAGGCATTTTTTCGGCGCTCTCGGGCGTCGATAGCGGAATTCGCAGGCTCTCTTCGCTGAACGCTTGGGTGAGCTTCGGGCTCGCGCTCGCTTTTCTCGTGTTGGGTCCGACGGCCGAGGTACTCAGCCTGATTGGGCGAACGTTCGTGGACTATGTAGTCGAGGTGATTCCGCTCGGACTCTACAGAGGAGCGACCCCCGAGGCGCGAAGTTGGCAGGGCGATTGGACGGTCTTCTATTGGGCTTGGTGGCTGGCTTGGGCGCCCTTTGTGAGCCTCTTTATCGCGCGGATTTCGCGAGGCCGAACGATCCGCGAATTCGTGGTGACGGTGATGTTTTTGCCCACCGCGATCACGCTGGTCTGGATGGCGATCTTCGGGGGGACGGCGATCGTTCAAGAACAATTGATCCCGGGTTCCATAAGCGATGCTGTGAATATTGATTACTCCCTTGGAATCGTGGCTGTCATACAAGGGCTTGGTTATCCGGGGCTCGTACTACCGCTTCTCGCAGTCGCGAGCTTTCTTCTTTTTACATGGCTTATCACCTCGCTCGACTCGGCGACGCTCGTCATGTGTCAGCTGCTCGGTGTGGAAAAGAGCCGGGCGGCGACGGTATTTTGGGGCATGGCGCTGGCGGTTGTTGCGGCGCTGCTGCTCGTTGCTGGAGGGCTCCAGGCATTGCAGGCGGCCTCGATCGTGGTTGGCCTGCCGCTGGCTTTTGTGGTGGCGGTCCTCGCCCTCGGATTGGTGCGCGACCTGCTTGCGAGCCGTGTCTAGTCGCCCGCCTTGTTCCGTGGTGTCACTCGCCTAAGATTTGATCCCGCATGGCCGATGTCATCGGCGGTGGCGAGGCTGGGGAGCGCGAAGCATGTCGATTGATCAACCAAATTCACGGAATAATACAGGACTGTTGGCGATCAGCTTGGCAGTTGCTGTCATCGTCTTTAGCCTCGGCTGCGGACCGGGTCCAGTCGACCCCAGCTTATTCGCGGTCGAGTCCGTGGAGCCGGAGCCTGCTCGCGAGGCATGTGCCCATAGGGATCCGAGCAAGTTTGCGCTCTTCGGCGATCTGCATGTTCACACGGCGCTTTCGACGGATGCATCGAACTACGATCTGGAGGTGCGACCCTCTGGAGCCTTGGGTTACGCCTTTGGTGAAGAGATTCTTTTGCCGCCTAAGAACGAAGCTGGGGAGGGAACTCGCCGCGTAAGCATTGACCGCCCGCTCGACTTTGCTGCCATCACCGATCACGCGGAGTTCCTCGGAGAGCAACTGCTCTGTACCGATCCCGTATCGCCTTCCTACTATTCGGAAAAGTGTCAGGCTATCCGAAATTCTACGGCGCCGACGGATTCGCCCCTCGCGTTCAAAATCATGAATCCCTTTCCGACTCGGGAAGCGGAAATCTGCGGGGACGATTTCGGAAGGTGCGCGGGAGCGATTGCGCAGGGATGGAGCGAGACGATCGCTGCGGCAGAAGATTGGAACGACACATCACCTGCCTGTGAGCGAACTGCCTTCATTGCCTATGAGTACAGTTCTTTCAGGATGGGTTCGAATCTCCATCGCAATGTGATCTTCCGCGGCTCCGCCGTCCCCAAGCGCCCCGTTAGTTATATGGACGTGCAGCGGGAATGGGAACTCTGGGAATTGCTCGACACGCTATGTAACGAATCGGACACGGGCTGCGAAGCGATCTCGATCCCGCATAACTCAAACATCAGCAACGGTCGAATGTTCAAGATCGACTACCCCGGAGCTTCATCGATCTCCGAGCAGGCGGCTCGCGCTCGCCTGCGAATCAAGATCGAGCCGATCGTCGAAGTCATGCAACACAAGGGTGATTCTGAGTGTCGCCGCAACGTGCCTGGAGTGATCGGCGTCGACGATGACCTCTGTGATTTCGAGAAGTTCGAAAACTCGAGCTTCCGGCGCAACGGCAACGTAGAGGGCGAGGCTTGCTACGACGGGCCGCTTCAGGACTGGTTGCCTCATCTCGGGCCGAGCTGCGTTTCTCGGCGAAGTTATGTTCGGTACGCATTAGCCGATGGGCTGGCTGAAGAAGCTCGCATTGGCGTGAACCCTTTCAAGTTCGGTCTGATGGCGAGCACCGACACGCATAATGCCATGGCCGGCGGGGTCGAAGAGAAGACCTGGCCTGGGCATCTTGGAGTTGCGGACGGCGCCCCGGAAGTGCGTTTGCGCTCGAATGAGGGCGGCACGATGGGCGACTTCTCTAATAACCCAGGTGGCTTGATTGGCGTCTGGGCGGAAGAAAATTCTCGGGGCGCGATCTTCGATGCGATGCAGCGCAAGGAAGTCTTCGGA
>DGPZ01000032.1:27820-55359 GCA_002390675.1 Deltaproteobacteria bacterium UBA4427 | reverse complement strand
CAAGCAAGCGCTCTAAACCAACTGAGCTAATTGCCCATAAAAGGAAAAACCTCCAGTGGAGGTTTTGTGGGCGATGAGGGATTCGAACCCCCGACCCCCTCGGTGTAAACGAGGTGCTCTAACCAACTGAGCTATGCGCCCATTTCCTCGACCTGCTCTGCTCGCTATCGCACGAGCCAGTCGTCGGTCTTCTTCTATTCATCACGCCCTGCATCAGCAGAGCATTCGAGCCGCGCGAGTCTAGCGCGAAATGCCAAATCGTCGCCTCCCGGCAAAGCTCGACAATCTCATCGCGCGTACCCAAATACCACAGCTCAGCTAAGCCGACCCGACCCGACTCTGTCATGGCAACCGAAGGTTGCGAAAGAAAGAGTCAGTTAACTCCCGCGGTGTGCGCGACTTCCGTCGTCTGCTTCAGGCCGCCCGGTGTGATGTAGATCTCTTCGACCTCGTGGATGCCGTTTCCTTCTGCCAAGAAGTTCTCGGGATCCGGGACGGCAAGCGCCAATTTCAGGACTTCGTCCATGTGCTCTACGAGATGGATCGTAATATTCTTCTTGATGACAGAAGGAAGATCCTTCAGATCCTTTTCGTTTTCTTTTGGTACGAGGGCCGTGTCGATGCCTCCCCGATGGGCTGCGATCAACTTCTCTTTAAGGCCACCAATTGGGAGCACCCGACCGCGAAGCGTGATCTCGCCGGTCATGGCGACATTCGATCGCACCGGAATTCGCGTGAGCGCCGAGGCCAAAGTCGTCGCAAGCGTAATACCCGCTGACGGCCCGTCCTTAGGGGTCCCGCCGTCCGGCACATGAATATGCACGTCGACCTTCTCGTGGAAGCTGCTCGTGAGTCCGAGCTGCTTCGCACGGGAACGGATATACGACATGGCGGCGTTGGCCGACTCAGTCATCACTTCGCCTAGGCGACCCGTAACCTGAAGCTTACCCTTGCCCGGCATGACCGACACTTCCGTCTGAAGGAGTTCCCCACCGACTTCTGTGTACGCCAGTCCTGTTGTGACGCCGATTTGGTTCTCGGCCTCAGTCTGTCCGAAGCGGTGCTTCTGAACGCCCAAATACTTGCGGATGAGCTTCGGAGACAGCTTGACCGGCTTGAAGTCTTCGCCGGCCCCGACCTTCTCCCGCGCCACTTTACGAGTGACGGAAGCGAGCTCTCGCTCGAGGCCACGCACTCCTGACTCACGCGTGTAGTGACGAATTACTTCGAGGAGCGAGTTATCCGTAAAGACCACGTCTTCGAGAGTCAGTCCGTTGTCGGTAGTAACCTTGTCGACAAGATGCTTCTTTGCGATTTCAAGCTTCTCAGATTCGATGTACCCGGGGATGTGGATCACTTCCATGCGGTCCTGGAGCGGCCGCGGGATTTCGTGAAGCACATTCGCCGTGCAGATGAACATGACCCTGGAAAGGTCGTATTCGACATCCAGATAGTGATCCGAGAACGAGTTATTCTGTTCGGGATCGAGCACCTCGAGCATGGCCGAACTTGGGTCGCCCCGAAAGTCCATGGACATCTTGTCGATTTCGTCGAGCAGGAAGACCGGATTCGAGGAACCCGCCTTCTTCAGCCCCTGAACGATTTTGCCTGGCAGCGCACCGATATAGGTTCGGCGATGT
Source organism: Deltaproteobacteria bacterium UBA4427 (assembly GCA_002390675.1). Taxonomy (GTDB): domain Bacteria; phylum Myxococcota_A; class UBA9160; order UBA9160; family UBA4427; genus UBA4427. Next base: position 53,719 of record DGPZ01000032.1, on the reverse strand, counting down.
CCACGAATCTCAGCTTCGTCGCGCACGCCGCCTAACGAGATACGCACGAAGTCGCGTCCCGTCGCACGAGCGATCGACTTGCCTAAGGACGTCTTGCCCACACCAGGAGGGCCAACCAAACAAAGGATCGGGCCTTTTAGCTTCTCAACTAACGTCTGAACCGCGAGGTACTCAAGGATGCGTTCTTTCGGCTTATCGAGGCCATAGTGATCCGCATCAAGGATGCCCTGCGAGACGTTGAGATCCTTCTCTTCTTCGCCGTAATGGTCCCAAGGAAGTGCCAGTATCCAGTCGATGTAGTTGCGAACGACCGTCGCTTCCGCCGCCATAGGCGACATCTGCTTGAGCTTCTTTAGTTCTTTCTCGGCCCGCTCTTTGGCCTCTGCGGGCATCGTCTTCGCTGCGAGCTGCTCTTCGAGCTCGGTCAGTTCGTCCTTCTCGCCCTCGCCGCCCTCGCCGTCGCCACGATCGCCGAGTTCCTTCTGGATCGCCCGCATCTGCTCATTCAGATAGTACTCCTTTTGGGAGCGCTCCATCTGCTTCTTGACGCGGCCGCGAATCTTGCGCTCAACCTCGAGGACTTCGATCTCAGCCTGCATCCTGCTGTAGACCTCTTCGAGGCGTTCGACGGTGTCGTTCACTTCGAGAAGCTTCTGTCGTTCCGGCAACTTCAGGTTGAGGTGCGAAACAATCGTGTCCGAGAGCTTGCCCGGCTCCATGATCGCGGCGATCGAATTCACGACCTCCGGAGCAATCTTCTTGTTCAGCTTGGAATAGGAATCGAAGGTCGTGTGAATAGACCGAACGAGCGCCTCTGCTTCCGGCGTCTCAGAGTTCTCTTCTTCGAGCGGCACAACGTCGACCGCGAAATACGGGTCGACCGAAGTGAAGTCACGAATCCGCGCGCGGGTCTTGCCCTCGACGAGAACTTTGACCGTGCCGTCAGGCAAGCGGAGGAGCTGAATGATCGTGCCTAGGGTACCGATCTCGAAGATATCTTCGGGGGTCGGATCCTCCTCACCTGCGACGCGCTGGGCGGCAACGACCAGTTGGCGATCCCCCGCCATTGCGTCTTCCAGGGCCTGGATAGACTTCGGCCGTCCTACAAAGAGCGGCACCACCATGTGCGGAAAAACCACAATATCTCGAAGCGGGAGCAGCGGGATGCGCTCTCCACCGGTTGATTCACTCATGCCACCCCCTAGTCATCTGCTGTTCGGTCAACGTCATCAACCCGTTTTGCTCACGCCACGCTCTCTCGCGTGTCGTCACGGTCGTTACCAGGAACCCTAAGCCCCGATCGCTCCGTGTCTAGGCTGACTCCGCCTCCCGTTTAAGACCGAGCACGGGCTGAGCGCCCTGCTCGATCAATTCTTCCCCGACGACGCATTCTTCTACGTCGTCGCGTGACGGCAGCTCATACATGAGGTCCAGCATCGCGTTCTCAAGAATCGCGCGCAGTCCTCGGGCCCCCGACTTTTGCAGTAAGGCCTTACGCGCGACGGCGCCCAGGGCGCCCTCGGTGAAGCTAAGAGCAACATCCTCGAACTCGAAGAGCTTCTCGTATTGCTTTACGAGTGCGTTCTTCGGCTTCGTCAGGATGGCGATGAGAGCTTCCTCGTTCAGTTCCTCGAGGGTTGCAACGACAGGCAGGCGCCCGATGAACTCAGGTATGAGTCCAAAGTGGAGCAAATCCTCTGACTGTACGTCGCTCATCATCTCGCCCTTTTTGCGATCGGCTTTGTTCTGGATATCGGCAGCAAAGCCCAAACCCTTCACCCCGACTCGACGTTCAATGATTCCTTCTAAGCCGACGAAGGCTCCGCCACAAATAAAGAGGATATTTGTCGTGTCTATCTGGACAAATTCCTGTTGTGGGTGCTTCCTGCCACCCTTCGGAGGAACACTCGCCATGGTGCCTTCGATGATTTTTAACAGCGCCTGCTGAACACCCTCACCCGAAACGTCCCGAGTGATCGAGGGGTTCTCGCTCTTGCGGGCGATCTTGTCGATCTCATCGATGTAGATGATGCCGCGTTGTGCGCGCTCNNTCACCGACGTAGCCAGCTTCCGTCAAAGTCGTCGCATCCGCGATGGTGAACGGCACGTCGAGAATCTTGGCCAGCGTCTGCGCAAGCAAAGTCTTCCCCGAGCCCGTCGGACCGAGCAGAAGGATATTCGCCTTCTGTAATTCGACCTCAGAGATGTTGCTGCTCTCGATTCGGCGGTAGTGATTGTGAACCGCGACGGAGAGCACCTTCTTCGCCGCGCTCTGCCCGATCACATATTCGTCGAGGGCTGCGTTGATCTCTTTCGGCTTCAGCACACGAGGAGGTGCAGAGGTAGATTCGTCCTGCCCGTATTCCTCGGCAATGATGTCATTGCAAAGCTCGATGCATTCGTCGCAGATATAGACCGTCGGCCCTGCGATCAGCTTCTTCACTTCCTTCTGTGACTTGCCACAGAAAGAGCATGAGAGGTTTGCGTTGTCGTCTCGCTTCTTCATATTTCCTCACCCCCCGGTGAATTCGACTGGGCTCCCGTCACGGGAAACCTTCTTATTCGTTTCCCTCGACGAGGGGTTCATGTTTCAAGTACGTAAAATGAGCGGCGCGTTACGCGGCGCCTTTAGCAATATTTTCAGTCTTGTCTGATTCATCTGAAGCCCCAGGACGGTTGGCCGCAACAGCGTCCACGATCCCGTACTCGACAGCTTCCTCAGCGCTCATATAAAAGTCGCGCTCCGTGTCCTCGGCGATCTGATCGAGGTCACGTCCCGAATGACTCGCAAGAATCTCATTCATCCTAAGGCGAAGCTTAAGGATTTCCTGCGCCTGGATATTGATGTCCGACGCCGGCCCTCGAGTGCCACCCATAGGCTGATGGACCATGATGCGCGAATTTGCGAGCGCCGTTCGCTTGCCGGGCTCGCCAGCAGCGAGCAGCCATGCACCCATCGAAGCCGCCTGTCCGATACACGTCGTGTGTACCTTCGAACTAATGAACTGCATCGTGTCGTAAATCGCGAGTCCAGCCGTCACCGATCCGCCGGGCGAATTGATATAAAGATGGATGTCTTTTTCCGGGTCGTCGGCTTCAAGAAATAGAAGCTGCGCTACGACAAGGTTCGCGATGTCATCGTGGATCTCGCTGCCGAGAAAGATCACTCGGTCACGCAATAGGCGGGAGTAAATGTCGAAGGTCCGCTCGCCGCGCTGACTCTGTTCGATCACATATGGGATCGTGTAGGCCGTAGGCTGAATCCGTTCCATGTTCCTTTATCTTCCTTTTCGACATCTAGTGAGCTTATTGATCCGAGGATCAGTCACTGTGTCGGAACGCTCTTGATGGCCGCGCCTACTGCGGCCAAACTTTCTGCGTGCTTTTCGTTCGTGTCTTTTTGTGTTTCTTTTTAGATGTCGATTCGCAGCCCGTGAATTCGTAATCGTAAAATCGAACGCCACACATAAGGCGGCTGCGTACCTAGTCTGAATCAGTCGCGAGTCCTTGGCAACTCGCGAACCAGGAGGAACTGCGTGCATCTATTATGACCGCTCGTTCATCCCTTTTTGCTCGGCTCGTCTAGGGGGAAGTACCCAATCCCCCCATATCGGTTTCGCGAATTCACTCGAGGGTGACGGGGAACCCTTGAAGTGTCGAAGGCTTCAGGGACATCCCTCAGAAACGGCACCCGGGGCTCGGCGTTCCTCAATCCTGACTCCGGGGACTAGAACACCTTTCCATATCGGCTCAGAAGGACATTTGGACCGAGAACATTTTTATTTTAACAGCGCTCTAAACAATGCTGTCGCTGAAACGAGCCCCATGAGCAGACACTCTGTTAGACCCTCTAAATCCGTATGTCGATAACTCGAGTGCCTGACTCGCGGTCGAAAAAATATCATGCGGCCTCGAAGTAGCCCTATCGTTTAATCTCGCAGCTTGCGGAGCCAATGCTTCCAGCAAAACGAGAAAGGCCGAGGACAAGTCCACGGCCTTTCAGTGAAAATACTCGCGCCTGCGGCGCTACTTCAGTCAGTCTTCTTCGGTCGGCGGATCAACGTCCGTGATCGAAGCGGCTTCAACGAGCTGCTCGAGGGCCTTGCGGTCCATGACCTCAGCACCGACTGCCGGGCGCCAGCCCTGAGCCTCCGCCATGTCATGCATCATCTTCGGATCCACGCCCTGTCCTTCTGCCATTTCGTCTAGACGTGCATCTATTTCTGCGTCCGTCGCTTCAACGCCGGTGGACTTGCCCACAGCCTCGAGAAGAAGACCTTCCTGCACGCGGCGCTTGGCCTCATCCCAACCCTCTTCCCGCATCTGCGCCATGCGCGCGCGGAGATCCGGCTCGGGGACTCGGTTCTTCATCTGCTCTTCGAATTGCTGAAGCTGACTCTCAAGCTGCCGCTCCACCATGGTCGGCGGCACTTCGAAACTCGAGCGCGTAAGCAAGTCGTCGAGCAAGCTCTTGTGGAGCGCGTGATCAGAGGCATGCTGGCGCTGTGTAACCAGGCCTTCCTTAATCTTTGCACGAACATCGTCGAGGGTCTCGAACTCTTCGCCGAGATCCTTCGCGAAGTCGTCATCGAGCTCCGGCATTTCCTTGCGCTTAATCGCGGTGACCTTCGCCGCAAAGATCGCGTCCTTGCCCGACAGTTCATCGTTCCCGTACTCAGCGGGGAATGTGACGTTCAAGTCGCGATCCTCACCAGACTTGGCACCGACGAGCCCTTCTTCGAAACCGGGGATCATACGCCCCGAGCCAAGCTCGAGATCGACGCCAGTAGCGCTGCCTCCTTCGAATTCGACGCCGTCGAGGGTGCCTACGAAATCGATCGTGACCTGATGGCCGTCGGCAGCGATCACTTCTTCATCTTCTTCGACCCAAGCCACTCCGCGCTCGCGCAGCTTCTCAAGTTCGAGTAGAAGCTCATCGTCACCGACTTCGACTCGCGGCCGCTCGCCAGCAAGTGCAGACAGTTCGGGGAGTTCAATCGTGGGCTTAATCTCTATTCGAGCCTTGTACGTGAACGCCTTCCCCTCGCTCGGAGCGTCCGCTTCGATCTGCGGCTCGACGACCGGCTCAAGCTCCGCGAGCTCCACAGCATCCGATAGGGTCTCGCGCACGAGTTGACGCTCAATCTCTTCGCCTAGGTTCTCGCCGTACATCTGCCGGATGACCGTCGCCGGGACCTTGCCCTTACGGAAGCCCTTCACATTGGCGGTCCTTCGCAGCTGGTTGAGTACCTGCCCGTAGGCGGCGTCGACGCGCTTAACGTCAACTTCAACACTGATCTCGCGCACTACGGCGGAAATCTCATTCGTCTCGATCTTGATATCGCTCTGGCCTTCAGCCATGACCTGAATCCTCTTTCTATTTCTATCTATTTCTAAATCGCCCGCCACGCGGGCCGCGCACTCAAACAGCGCGCTCTATTCACAAGTGGACCGCTCGGCCCAATCTCGTATGACGTACCACGCCGCCAACAGGACGAGCGCTCTAAAACGGCCAACCGGTAGGCATCGCACCCAAAGGATGCGAAGAAAATGGTGCCGGGGACAGGAATCGAACCTGCACGTCGCGAGGACGGCGGCTCCTAAGGCCGCTGCGTCTACCAGTTCCGCCACCCCGGCATGGGACGCCAAGGCTAGTCGAGACAGGGCTTCTGTCCAACGCGCGATTCGCGCTATCTCGCTTCAAAAGGAAAACGGCCTGTTCAGGAGGCCAGCAGGGCTGCTTGGCCGGGTCTCTCGCAGCGCTGTCTCGCTCAAGTAAATCATAGCGAAACAGCGTACGGGCTAGGCCGCGGACTGGCACGGATCGATCGGGAATGGCTTTCGCGAATCGATGCCCCGCGTTCACACTGGGTTCGAGCGGGTGGCGCCCCCTGAAGCGTATCTGCGTCTGAGATGATCTTCGACGCTGCACTTTCGGTTCGGCTTTGCGTCTGACTCAACCGACTCTCTGGTTCAGTCGTAGCCAGAGCTTCCAAACTTCGTGTTTCTGGGAGCCAGCCGCTTCGGGTCCGGCAGCATATTGGCGATGCGCCGGAAGAAGGCTGGTGAGCGAGGCGGGAATCGAACCCGCAACCTAGTGATTAAGAGTCACTTGCTCTGCCAATTGAGCTACTCGCCCGGGCGGAACTTAGCGTTACCGATTGCGAGTTCAATAGTTTCAATCCACTTCGCCGTCACTCGCTGCGATTGAACCGAAAGCTCCACCCCCTGGCGTCTCAATCCACAACTCGTCCCCGGTACCAAGCGAAAGAGAAGCGCTTCCAGACACGTCCTCGATGTCGCCGGAATCACTGCGGTGCACGCGGTTCAGTCCCGCCGCCCCTGGCTCACCGCCGGCTAATCCGAAGGGACTAAGAGCACGCCGTTCGCTGAGCAATGAGACCGCCACGGGCTGAAGGAATGCGTACCGGCGACGAATGCCATCGCCTCCCTTATGCATTCCGAGTCCGCCCGTGCCCTCGCGTATCGCGAATTCCAACAGACGAACAGGGAAACGTGCTTCGAGCACTTCGGGGTCTGTGATGCGGGTATTGGTCATATGCGTGTGCACGGCAGAAGCGCCGGCGGCGAAAGCCGTCGCCCCCGCACCTCCACCAATCGTCTCGTAGTAGCCGAAGGAGTCATCCCCAAAGCTCACGTTATTCATGGTGCCTTGACTGGCCGCCGCACGACCCAAAGCCCCCAACAATACGTCGACAACCCGCTGTGACGTCTCAACGTTTCCGCCAACAACCGCCGAGCCCTTCGGCGGATCGAGGATCGAGCCCTCCGGAATCCGCACTTCAACCGGATTCAGGCAACCGCCGTTCAATGGAATGCGCTCGGCCACTAAAGACCGAAGCACATAGATCACTGCCGCGTGGACAACCGCTGCGGGCGCGTTCAAATTCCCAGCAGATGCCGGACCCGTGCCAGCGAAATCGATCGTCATGCGCGCAGGAAGATCCGTTGCGGTAGGCGTTTCGTGATGCGAGATCTCGAGCGTCACACAAATAGGCGTGCCGTCATCAAGGGCATCTTCGAAGTGATGCCGTCCCGCATCCAGGCGAGCAAGCTCACGCGAGACTTTGGCTGCCGCCGCTGCCTGCAGCTGCGCCATAGTCACCTGAACCACCTCTTCGCCCGACTCTTCAACAAGTGTCGTGAGCAAGTCGTTCCCCGCCCGGTTCGCGGCGACCATCGCTTCCAGATCCGCGACGTTATCATCTGGTTGCCGCGCCGGATGCGGCCCCGCCCCGAGCACCTCACGAATACGCGCCTCTTCGAAACGGTCACCCGAAACAAGCGGAAAGGCCTCGATCAAAACGCCCTCTTCCGCGAGCGTCGTCGAATCCGCAGGCATCGACCCCGGCGTCTTGCCGCCCATATCCGCGTGGTGCCCGCGACTGCCAACAAAGAAACTCGGTCGATATTGCCCGCCGATAAAGACGGGTGTCACGACCGTCACATCCGGCAAATGAGAGCCGCCTTCAAAGGGATCATTCGTGACGAAGACATCTCCGGGCGACATCGGGATAAAGCGGTGCCGCATGGCCTCCACCGTATCTGCCATCGCACCTAGATGAACCGGAATATGCGGCGCATTCGCGACCAGACTGCCATCCCGATCAAACACCGCACAGGAGTAGTCGAGCCGCTCCTTAATATTGGTCGACACCGCCGTGTTCCGAAGCACGGCTCCCATCTGTTCCGCGATGGACATGAAGCGGTTCCCGAGCACTTCAAGTCGAACGGGATCCGCTTGAGTCAGATCAGAGACCACGTCCGCATGGCCTGCCTCAAATGCCTGGATTCTGAATACGCCGCGAGAGTCGACTTCCAACTCAAAGCCGGGATCGAGCACGACGGTTCCGGTCGACTCCAGTATCAGCGCGGGACCGGCGAGCCGATCGCCTACGCCAAGCGATTCTCGTTCATAGATGGGCGCAGTTACGCGACCGACCCGAGGAAACCACGCCTCTTGCATACGGAGTGGGTCCGGTGCTTCCTCGGTGATAGAAACCTCAATGGGTGGAGCCTCCGCTTCCGCAGAGACAGCGCGAAGCCGAACAGCTTTGATCTCGATCTCTCGATCCGGTCGGATATACCCGAAGCGCGCACGGTGTTCTGCCTCAAATAAGGCGCGCCATTCCAGGATCGTATCCGATGCTTTGGCCGCAACGATATTGAGAGCGGTGTCAGTTCCGCGATAGCCCAAGTCGAGACTTCGCTTGATCTTGAGTGGCAGTTTCGTGCCGGACGACGGCGCTGATGGCCCAGCGGAGCCAGATTCCGAGCCCTTAGCCCCCCGATTGTCCCCGGACATCGAGCTTCGACCCTCAGCCTCAAGGGCGCGCCACTCATCGATCAATGCCTTCTCGAAAGAGCCTCTCGCCGGCAAAATGCGCCCTCGGCCATGACGCTGGCCATCCCAAGAGGCTGGCGCGATTCCGATTCCGTATGCGGAGAGCAGGCCCGCATGAGGGTGAATTAGAATTTCCTCGATGCCGAGCCGTTCTGCTAAGGCGCAGACATGCTGTCCACCAGCCCCCCCAAAGCCTACGAGAACGTGGTCCCTAGGATCTGCACCTCGCTCCACAGAGACTTCGAGAATAGCCTGAGCCATGCTGGCATTCGCGATTTCGAAGAAGCCTGCTGCGATTTCATCGTCGCTTCGCTCGAAGCCCGCCTCCGAAAGTTCCCCGCGGATCCTTTCCAATCCGGCGACGACAGGTTCTCGTTCGAGCGGAAAGGGAAAACGATCCGCAACGACGCGGCCTAAGGCAAAGTTAATATCGGTGATGGCCAGCTCGTGTGCTTTCAACTCCCCTTGCGTGGCCCCGTCGTGCGATTCTGATCGAAGCGCATAACACAGCGGCCCGGGATCGCTGCCAGCACTCTCTGGCCCCACCGTGAGCCGAATGCCGTCGAAGCGACATAGCGAACCACCTCCGGCTGCCACGGTATGAATTCGCAGCATCGGCGCCTTCACCCGCACGCCACCAACTTCGCTCTCAAACGCTCGGTCTAAGTGTTCGCCAGAAATTAACGAGACATCGGTCGACGTCCCGCCCATATCAAACCCGATCGCCTTGGCGTATTTCGCGACCTTGGCCACAGATCGAGCAGCTACGACCCCGCCAGCGGGGCCCGAGAGCAGGGCATTGGGTCCCCGAAACGAAGCGGCCTCCGTCAACCCACCCGAGGATTGCATGAACCGAAGCGTCGCTGCGGGCAGTCCCGCAGCGAGTCTTTCGGCATGCCCACGCAGCAGAGGCGTCAGGTAGGCATCGGCGATTGCCGTTTCGCCCCGCGCCAAGAAGCCGATCTCGCGAGACATTTCATGAGAACAAACAACGTGCTCGAAGCCGACCGCGCGCGCGACTTCCGCCAAGCGAATTTCGTCATCGGGCCGGATATGCGCGTGCATGCAAACGATCGCGAGGGCGAGGGCGCCCTCTTCTCGCGCCGCCGCCAAGGCGCCGCGCGCATGTTCGAGATCCAAGGCTTCGACCACTTCCCCGGTCGCCGCGCGACGCCCAGGGGTTTCGAGCCGCCATCGCTGAAGACGCGCGGGACGCTCGATTTCAAGCACAAATAGCTCTGGACGTTCCTGAGTTCCGATGTCGAAAACACCGGAAAGGCCAGCGGTCGTCAATATGGCCGTCGGCACGCCACGACGCTCAAGCAACGCATTCGTCGCCACCGTCGTTCCAAGCTTCACGTCCGCATCAAGCGTCTCGAGTGGGCCGGCGTCAAACTCGGCAGCCAGCTTTGCGATCGCTTCGAGAGGCGCGCGGTCCGAGGACAGAACTTTCGTTGTGCGAACCGCACCCTCAGGTGAGATGCCGAGGCAGTCGGTGAACGTACCACCCCTGTCGACCCAGAATTGCCATTTGGGAGAGGCCGTCAAGCCGAATCCTTTCTTACGAGACTAGAGAGCCTCGACGTGAGTGCGGAAAGTCCCATCTGCATGGGTTGATCTCCAACGAATCGCACAACGACAAGGGTCATCCCGCCGTAGATCGCACCGCCTATCGCCACCTGGCCAAGGGCCCAGGGCACCGCTTCGCGCATGAACCCCAAACCAATCGCCGTCGGAATTCCGGCAAGAGCCACTACAAATAGGCCGCGGGTCAGGGTGCGAAGGAGTGCAAGGGGGTCGGGCGCCTGTGCACGGACGTGCAACCACACCAACGTTAGCATCGCATTCAGACTAATGGCTGTAGCCGACGCGACTGCCAGCCCGCGAACACCCTGCTCCTGACCGCCGATCCAATAAAGCGGGAAGACCGCCAAGGCGACGCCAGTGCTCAGGCTCATGGCGATCCACATCTCGCCCCGCGCATAAAACCCACGCACCGCGACCTGCTGCACAACCCAGCCCGGAATAGCCGCGGCCAGCACGACGAGCAGCGCCGCGACCGCATCCGCGTCCGCTGCGCTGAATTTTCCGTATTCGTAAACGAGACGAACAACTGGCAGGGCAAGCGCTGCTAGCGCCCCTGCCATCAACAACCCGAGGCCGAGCGTCGTACGAAGGGTCGACGTCAAGAGCGACTCAAAGGCGGCTGGATCCTTCTTTTGATGAAGTGCTGTGAGACTCGGCAGCAGCGCCGCGCCGACCGACTGCCCGACAACACCCACCGGAGCCATCATGAGCTTGCGCGCGAAGGTGATCGCCGCGATCGCTCCGGGCGCAATCGTCGCGCCCACCCACTTTTCGTACCACTCGTCGACGGTCGTCAGACCCAGCCCAAGCATCAGCGGCAGCGCGAGCCAAAGGTACTCGCGGAAGTCGTGATCAAAGACGCCTATGCGAATGCGACCGACAGCGGCGGGCAGTTTGCGCAGGGCCATGGCCGGGATCGCCCATTGGCCGAGGATGGCTCCAACTAACGTGCCCCAGGCGAAGCCGTCGGCGCGACCCTCGAAGCCTAGGAGCGCAAAAACAATCGCACCTAAGATCGGCGCAGCGCTGTAGACGATCGAGGCCCAGGCTTGGGGAGCGAAGCGGCCGTGGGCCATAAGCACGCCGCGCAACACGCCACCGGTCAGGAAGAAGATCTGCGCGGGGAGAACGATGCGTAGTAGACGCAGAGTTTCCGTGAGCGTTGCTTCCTCGAAATTCGGAAATTGCAAACGCAGAAGAGGTTCAGCGAGAATCCAGAGAGCGATTGTTAGGACGGTCGCGATGAGACCGACGTTGCCAACGACGACCGATGCGAAACGTCCCGCGGCTTCGGCGCCTTCGTCTTCGAGGCGCTTCAAATACGGCGGCGTGATCGCGACGGCCGCCGCGCCCGCCGCTAGCAAATAGCCGAGAATATCCGGGATCAGGAACGCGGCGAAGTAGGCATCCGCCTCCGCGCCGCTGCCCACCTGGCCTGCGAGCATCGCATCGCGCAGCACGCCTAGCAGCCGCGCGATCAACACACTCGCGGCAAGCAAGCCGGCGGCGCTCGCAACCTTCCGCTGATCCTCACTCATGGATAGGGCCTGCTCTTTCGCGGTTTCCGCGAGGAGATGATCAGAGTTCTTCTATTCACCGCGGATTCGGCTCGCGCCAGATCGCACCGTCCCAGGCCTCCACGACGAAATCGTCCCCGTCTCGTCCCTTCGCGAAAGGATGATCGAGGGGTACCTTGCCATGGGGGGTGTCGAGAACGTACTGGGGAATCGCGAAGCCGCTCGTGCGCCCGCGCATCTGTCGAAAGATGTCTATGCCGTCTTCGATCGGCACGCGAAAATGCCCGGTGCCCTCTAATAGCTGGGCCTGATAAACGTAGTACGGGCGCACCCGCATCCGTACAAGCGTCTCGCATAGCGACTTCATCGTCTCGAGATCATCGTTCACGCCCGCGAGCAACACGCTCTGATTCCCAACCGGAATTCCCGCGCGCAGCAAGCGATCACAAGCTTCCGCCGCGTCCGCAGTCAATTCCTTCGGATGATTATAATGCGTATTCACCCAGATCGGGTGAAACTTTTCCAGCATGCGGCAAAGGTCGTCCGTGACTCGGAACGGCAAAGTCACGGGCAGCCGCGTGCCGAGCCGAATTAATTCGACGTGCGGAATTTCGCGCAGGCGTGTGAGCAGCCACTCCAGTCGCGCGTCCGAAAAGATGAGCGGATCGCCGCCGGTGAGCAACACGTCACGAATCTCGGGCGTCGCGGCGATCCAATCGAGCGCGACCTCGAGTTCCTTCTTTTGCATCGTCCACTCAGCATCACCCACCATCCGCTTGCGCAAGCAATATCGGCAATAGAGCGCGCACTCGTTGTTGACGCAGAATGCTATGCGATCGGGATAGACGCGCACGACGTTCTTAACCGGCGAGTGCGCGACTTCGTCGAGGGGATCCTCGAGTCCGGCCACGTCCTCGCGTTCGGCCATCCGCGGCACGACTTGGCGCCGCACGGGACAGTCCGGATTCGTCGGATCCATCAGCGACGCGAAATAAGGCGTAATCACAAAGCGGAAGCGGCGCGCGAGATCGACAATGGCTCGTTCTTCATCGGGCGTCGGCTCAATCCACTCACGCAGAGCGTCGGCAGTGCGGATTCGGTTGCGCATCTGCCAACCCCAATCCCGCCAGTCTTCCTCAGAAATGCCGGCGGGCGGACGGCTGGGCTTCGGTGGCCAGGTGGCCGCCCCTGCGGCATCGCCGCTTGTCTCCGCTGCACTCAATTTGAATTTCCTTTTGCCACGGCGGACCGTCTGGAGGTGGAAGAGGCGGAGGTCGCGGAGGAAGCTTTATCCGCGCCGAGGCCGAGCCGATCAAGTCCCGCTTGCACGCAACGTCCGAGCATTTCGTCGAGGGTCGTACCCTCGAGTTCCGCGAGGATGGCGAAGGTCCCGTCCGTCGCAAAGGTCGGCAGCGGATTGATCTCCAGGAAGACCGGCTTCCCCTCAGAATCGAGTCGAAAATCCACCCGGGCGAAGTCGAGGCATTCGAGAGACTCGAAAGCACGGATCGATGCCTCTGCGAGTACTGCCTCAAGCGAAGCCTCTAGGCCACCGGGCGTAACGTGTTCCAACCCAGCCGCCTGCCCGCCAACCCCTTCGAGCGCGTGAAGCCCAATTCCGGTCTCCTTCTCGAGCGCTCTCTGGATCACGGGTAACGCAACAGGTGGATCATTCCCGATCAAAGTCACCGTGTACTCCGCCCCCGACACAAAGGCTTCAACTAAGGCCGGCTGCTGGTAAGCCTCAACCACTCGCTTGACCTCACGGACAAGCGCATCCAGATCCTCGACCCTTGAGCTCGCCCGAATCCCCTTCGCAGTGCCCTCCCAGCGCGGCTTGACAAATAGTGGAAAAGGAGACGGCAAAGGAGTGGTTAGGGCTGATTCCGCATCCTTAAACCACGTTTGCTTTGCAATACGCACGCCCGCTGCCTCGACCCAGCGATTGGCCCATCCCTTATCGAGGGACAGAGAAAGCGATAGAGCATCCGAGCCGATCGTCGGAACCCCGGCCATTTCAAGCAGGACCGGCGCCCAAGCCTCGCGGTTTCGTCCGCCCATGCCTTCGGCCAGATTGAAGGCGGCATCGACCGATTCGAGACCTCCAGCGGTCGCGAGGGTCAGCAAATCCCGGGGCGAACCCAGCCGACGCGGACGGTGCCCCAGGGAGCGAATTGACGATTCGAGGGCTTCGATTGTCGATTCGGGCTCAAATTCCACGTGTGCGTCCACCGGATCCTCGGCGGAACGCGAATAGGTATCAAAAGTCTCGTAGACCAAGCCGATCTCTAAGGGCACCATGCCGCTACGATACCTAGACCGGAACAGAACTGAGAGAAGCTATCCTCTTCTCTCCAATTTGTTCGGTTCAGAGTCGAACACCAAGGCAGCCCATTGGCTGCAAGCAATGCAGCAGAGGGTGTGAGTCGAGTCTTGGCTTCGAGCAAAGCGAACCAATCCAATTCGGGGACACCTTCCCGACCCAAACGACGCAAGCGTCGTATCGGTCTCGCGTGGGCTTTGGTCGCGATCTGGGCCGCCGTCATCTGGACCCTCGGCGGCGACGACTTTTCCCTGACCCAAACCAGCCGCACGATCTCCCCCTGGATCGAATGGATTTTGGGAGACATCGATGGCCGCACCAAATGGAAGATCTTCCTCGCGATCCGAAAATCCGCTCATTTCGTGGAATACGCGATCCTGGCACTTCTGACCTTCCGCGCGGCACTTATCTCCGCCCCACGCAGCCAACTGGCGACCGCGGGTTGGATCGCCCTTTTCCTGGTCGCCACCCTGGCCACCGCGGATGAGGCCCGCCAGGCCTTCTCGACCGCTCGAAGTGGCAGCCCTTACGATGTCTTAATCGATCTCACCGGCGGCGCCGCCGCCGTGATAGGCCTCCTCACGATCGGCCGGCGCATGCGACTCATCGGTGCCACCAGCGCAGCCCCAAGCGCGAACGAGGAGTCTTGAGCCGCTCTGCGGCGCGTCTGCCTAGAGATTCCACAGCACGGCCATCACCCCATCAGTGACCGGTGCGCCGTGCTAACGCCCTCTTTTCTCTGGTAAGGTTTCCAGCGACGGATTCCGCTTCGCACAACAATCGCAGTTCAACCCTCCCTGCGGAATACCGACCGGAGAGCGCCCGCTTGAACGCTGCCACCCTCGCCCTCATCGTCTTCGTCGTATTCACGCTCGGATACCGTTTCTATTCCAAGTTCTTGGCGACGCGCATATTCGCGCTATCCGAGGACGAACCGGTCCCATCCCATGAACTAGAGGATGGCGTCGACTACGTCCCCACCAAGCTCCACGTGCTGTGGGGCCACCACTTCGCCTCGATCGCGGGCGCCGCCCCGATCGTTGGCCCAGCCATCGCCGTCATCTGGGGTTGGCTCCCAGCCCTCATCTGGGTCTGCGTCGGCACCGTATTCATGGGCGCCGCCCACGACTTCGCAGCCCTCGTGATCAGCGCGAGACATCGCGGCCGCTCGATCGGCGACATCGCTGGCGACGTCATGAGTCATCGTGTGCGCACGCTGTTCCTCATCATAATCTCATTGCTCGTGTGGGTCGTGCTCGCGGTATTCGCCTTCATTATCGCGACCCTCTTCGTTTCGACGCCTTCATCGATCTTCCCGATCAACGTTCAGATCATCGTCGCCCTAACTCTGGGCTGGCTCGTTTACAAACGCGGCATGCCTATGTTCATTCCTTCACTCGTTTGTTATGCGGGACTGCTAATCGCGATCTTCTATGGCGAAGCCTTCGCACAGAACTTCCCGGCCATAGCATCTCTCTCCGTTACCACTTGGGTCGTACTCCTGCTGATCTACTCGTTCATCGCGAGCGTTATGCCTGTCTGGCTCCTGCTACAGCCCCGCGACTACATCAACTCTCATCAGCTCGTAACCGGCCTCGTCGTGCTATCCGCCGGCCTCGCCGTCTCACGCCCCTTGATCGTGGCGCCCGCCATCAACCCCTCGCCCGAAGGCGCGCCATCCCTCATCCCTTTCCTCTTCGTGACCATCGCCTGCGGCGCGATTTCAGGATTCCACGGCCTCGTTTCATCCGGCACGACCTCCAAGCAGCTCAACAAAATGACCGATGCGCGACCGATCGGATACGGCGGCATGCTCGCCGAAGGCTTCCTCGGTCTAATGGCAGTCCTCGCGGCCACCGCCGGGTTCGAGAGCTCAGCCCAATGGTACGAGCACTACGGGAGCTGGGGCGCAGCGAATGGCCTGGCCGCCAAGCTCGACGCTTTCGTGAGAGGCGGCGCCAGCTTCGTCGCCGCGCTTGGAATTCCCTTCGAGACCGCTCGAACCTTCATGGCGGTCATGGTCATCGCCTTCGCTGCCACTTCCCTCGACACTGGCGCGCGGATCCAAAGACTCGTGCTGACCGAGCTAGGCGACGCTTACAACATAGCCCCTCTCCGCAACCGCTTCTCAGCGGGCGCACTTGGCGTGAGCGCAGCGCTCTTGCTCGCAGTTACGCAGGGCAACGGCCAAGGCGGCCTCGCATTGTGGCCGCTCTTCGGCACAACAAATCAACTTGTCGCGGGCGTGACTCTGCTGATCGTGTCCATCTGGCTGAAGAAGCAGGGGCGCCCCTACATCTACACTCTCGTTCCAATGATCGCGGTTTCGGCGGTCACTGCGTGGGCGATGGTTGGGAATCTCTTCGACTACTACGCAGACTTCGAGACGCTTTGGCTGCTCTCAATCTCGGGCACTTTGATTCTAGCGCTGGATATTTGGGTACTCCTCGAAGGCTTCAAGATCCTTAGAGACGCCCAAGAAGGCGACGCCTAATGCCATACAGGCATCTGAAGGGCGTCTAGAGGATGCTATTTGCATCTCCGCTTCGCGCGTTCGCTTGACTGATCGAGGCTGATCCTACCCACTGCCGCAGGACTTCTTCCGCAATCACCTCTGTACATCCGCCATTGTCGGCATTTGCCTCGGGAACGAGGGTTCGGATCCATCCAAGATGGCTCACAAGGATGGCCGGTTCGCCGGGGGCTCTGGCGACAACATCCGCGAGCGCCGCGAGCGCGCGGGCGCGGACTTCGTGAGTCGTCTCTCCTACGCCGCCTGGACGCACGTCGGGGTCACCCTCACGAAAGGCGGCCAGCGTCTCCGCATCGGTCTTTTCAATCTCGGCCTTGGTGTGACCAGACCATTTCCCGGCGTCGCGCTCCCGCATTCGCGGATCGGTTTCGACCTCGAGTCCGAGGGCCTCACCGATCGCTTCGGCGGTGCGACGTGCTCTCTGCAAGTCGCTCGCGCAAATCCGCTTCCAGGGACGCGTGGAATGAGACGCTAGATCCGCCGCAACGGCGCGCGCTTGCCGCTCACCCTCTTCAGTGAGCCCGACGTCTGCCTGTCCTTGCCAGATTCCCGCAACGTTCCACGGCGTTTGACCGTGACGAATCAACAGGACCGGCGTGCGGGTTCCCCCTTCTCGACGATCGGCCTCTTGGGACGTACCGGACACGGCGTAACTCAACTGCGAACACGCCTAAAGCAATCACTATCTACAGTCATGCCGCGTTCCCCTCGTCCGTGAGTCGTTCGGATTTCCATTCGCCTTCAACACGCTGTCCCTCGAGGGCTTTCGGGGGCCCGCGATAACCACGATGCGCTCGGATCTTAAGCGCTCCCGCCACCTTGAGCGCTGCTTCTGCTACGGAGAGGCCACCGATCTGAGTCAGACGCACAGCTTCTCTCTGATTTTCAGGAAGCGACGATAATACTGAGGAGAGCTCGGGCGTGAAACGAGTGCCCCCGAACCAATCGATTCTCGATTCGTCAGGCTCGGTGCATCCTAACGCAGCCAAGGCTCCCCAAGCCAATCGCTCAGCATCTGAATTAGTCGATCCAAAAGCACACAGAACTTATCGAAGTATAAACTTTTTTAGCCAACCAGATGTGAATGAATTAGCGGGGCCAGCGCCGCAAGCGCTCGACCGCGATGCGAAATGGCATCCTTCTCTTCGCGGCTCATTTCGGCCATCGCGCGATCAAAGCCCTCTGGCTGAAACACCGGGTCGTACCCGAAGCCACCCTCGCCGCGGGGCCCGATCAAAATCTCGCCGGGACATTCACCGTCCGCAATGACACTCGAGCCATCGGGCCAAGCGCATGCCGCCACGCAGTAGAAGCGCGCGCCGCGAGGTGTCGGGGCATCGCATAACGCGTCAAGTAATGCCTCGTAGCGCCCTCGATCATCAAGTCCGGGACCTCCGTATCGCGCGGAATAGGGACCGGGTGCGCCGCCTAGCGCAGCGACCTCGAGTCCCGAATCATCCGCGATACTCGGCACGCCTGTGGCCTTAGCGGCGACCAGCGCCTTAGTGCGTGCGTTCTCGGCATAGTCGCCACCCTCTTCCGGAAACTCGACGGGATCGACATCCGCTAGCGAGAGCACTTCCCAGTCAACCAGAATTCGCGCGATCTCCCGCGCCTTTCCTGGGTTCTGGCTCGCGACCAACATCTTTCGAGCGACAGAGCCGCCTTGCCCATCCGCCACGGCTAACGCTTGCCCTCGAACAAACGTTCGAGTCGATAGCCGGCACCCTCAACGGCTTCGCGCTGCTTCTGCGCGATCGTCTGGATTCCTCCAATTGCGAGGTCGAGCAAGCGATCGAGTTCTTTGCGATCGAAGGTGGCTTCTTCACCTGTGCCCTGAACTTCCACGAAGCTCCCCGCGCCCGTGGCCACGACGTTCATGTCGACGTCCGCCTTGGAATCTTCCACGTAGGGCAAGTCGAGCATAGGCTCGCCCCCAACGATGCCCACGGAAATCGCCGCCACCTGATCGCGGAGTACCGGCCCGTCAAAGGCCTTCTCTCGGTCAAGCCGTGCGAGTCCGAGCGCCAACGCTACGAAGGCCCCGGTAATCGACGCGGTTCGGGTTCCGCCATCTGCCTGCAGGACATCGCAGTCCACCCAAAGCGTGCGCTCACCCAAATTCTCGAGCCGCGTCACTGCGCGCAAACTACGACCGATCAGGCGCTGAATCTCCATGGTGCGCCCGGAAACCTTGCCGCGACTCGATTCGCGATCGTTCCGCGTGTCCGTCGCCGCCGGGAGCATTGAGTACTCCGCCGTCAGCCAGCCCTTCCCACTGCCTTGCATCCAGCGCGGCACCGAGCGTTCCTCGGAGACGGTGCACAACACACGCGTGCGTCCCATCGAGCAGAGCACGGACCCAAGCGGCTGCTCCGTAAAATCGACGTCAAAGGTGAGAGGCCGCAATTCATCTACTTGACGTCCATCGCTCCGCATAATGTGTCCCAAGCTCCTCGCGCGATGCTCGTTCAGTCCTCGGACGGTCCTAAAACGGTCTAAGTCAAACCACCGAGCGCGCATTCCTCGCATCCCGTTAGTGGGATGCGGCGCCCAACTCTCGCACACCTCGGCGCGCATCGTATCGCTTGCCAAAATCTATCACCGCATCCGCCAAAGCCGCCGCGATCGCATTGCGCCGCCCCTCCTTCTTCAGCCCTTTCTCTTCGTCTGGATTCGTGAGAAATCCAATCTCGACCAGCGAAGCCGGCATCTGGACACCCATCAAAACGACGAATGGCGCTTGCTTCACTCCACGCGATCTCGAGCGCGAAAGCACAGAAAGCTCACCTTCTGCAAGTTTCGCAAACTCACTCGACTCCTGAAGATGCTCTGTCGCAATCAAATCACCCAGGATCGCGGCCAAAGGATCGTCTTGGCCGAAATCAGGAGACGCGGCTCCAAAGGCCATATTCTCGCGCTCTGCCGTCGCCCTTGCCGCATCATCAGACGCGTCGAGTGAAGCGAAATACGTTTCGATTCCGCGCGGCTTCCGGCTGGGCGACGCGTTCGCATGCACTGAAAGAAATAGATCGGCGCGGGCGTCGTTAGCCACCGCCGTTCGTTCTTCCAAAGAAAGGAAGCGGTCTTTCTTCCGCGTCAGGATCACTTTGATCCCACTGCGTTCGAGGTGTCGCGCTAATTTTCGCGTGACATCGAGCACGAGATCTTTCTCGCGCAATCCCGAAGACCCGGTCGCGCCTTCGTCGTGTCCGCCGTGCCCCGCGTCCAGTACGACGACGTCGAAGCGATCGACCTTCAAACTCGCACTGCCCGCCGCTGCCGAAGCTGGGGATGCCACGAAGAGCGCCGAGAGCGCGGCCGAACAAAGCGCTGAGAACGCAAAAAACGCGAAACCAACACCCACCATCTCAATCGCGCCGACCCCACCAGCGCGCGTAATTCGCCCAAACGATCGTACCCGCAAAACACCCCCCTGAATCGGTAGAGGATACCACGCAGTCGCTGCGAGGCCGACCGCGAACGAAGATTCAAAACCAAAGCCCCTGCTCCGAAATGAAATTCGCTTCGTGCGGCCCTTTCAAAGAACGGCCTGGGTGGAGTCTCCTTGAGCGTTATTCGTGCATTTTTTCAGCAGGATTGAAAGGCCTTGCAGGATGCGATGTCGAAGCGCGGTCACGTCAGGGGAACATTGCAAAGTGGGTGCTATGAAAGCGCCTAGCTTGCCCGCCGAAACCACGAGGACCGCCTAACGAACGTTTCAGTTCGGGCAGAGGCTTTCCGTTTCGGCTCGCTTCACGCGGCGCTGAGCACGGGTTGCACCGCCTGCGACCGAGTCTCGCTTGAAGACAAATTCAACGCGACGCTTGACTGCGCGACTCTCCGGCGAGGCTTTCGGGACCAGCGGTCGTTTCGAACCGTACCCAGATACCTCTATGCGGCGAGCTAACGGGTCTGAGCGAGGGACTCAGAACGATCGCTAACGGTATATTCGATCTGATCCGAAAAGACCTTGATCGGTACCCATTCAGCGAGTTCCGACATGCGCGGCATACCGAGGGTCATAGCCCCAGTGGGGTCGATTACCCAGGGATCGCCTGCCTCTTCGAACCAGAGCGTCACCATATGATGCTGTCCATCAGAGGGGCGAACCACAATCGCTCTGTAGACTTCACTGTCCGCGAATCCAAGATCCCGCAGCGCATGAAAAGCGAGCAACTCGAGACCGTCGCAGTCATCTCCGCCCCGAGCGAGAGTTTCTTCAAGGGTCGCCCAATGATCGACAGCCCCATCTTCGCGGTAGTGCAGCTTGGCTTCAGACTGAATCCATGCTGCGACTTCGCGGGCCGTGGCTCGCTTATGCTCAGCTCGGAACGCGAAATACTTCACACGCAAACCGCCCTCTTCCGCTTGATCTGTGGGCAGTTGGTCGTTTGCGGCGCTGTATCCAGCGGACTCAACGGCGGGACCGCTCTCGAGCGGAGCAATCAACTCCGAATCAAATCGTTCCCTACGCTGCCAGCCCTCGATCTTCGGGCTCCATACGTCATCTGCTGTCGGCGCTTGAAAATAGTCCAAGCCCTCAGGCCGAACGGTCGGCATAGTAATCCCGGCACACCCCAACCCGAGGGTCAGGGTTAGGCCCGCCAGAGCTAAAAGCGCAGGCTGACTCGGGGAGAAAACTCTCCGCCGATTCCAAAGAGCAAGGCTCAACATGCCTCGGGTATCGGCCCAAGCACGCGCGAAATTGAGTGAGGGATGGTTAAAGAAACGTCGCCAAAGCTCTAGGGGACGTCGTGGACTTCCCAGTACGGCAGTTGCAGCCGTATTGCCGCCCGACATCGAAAGGCGGAAAGGCGGAGAACCCGCCCGGAGCCAGGTGAGAGTGTGGATTACGCGCGCGAGGAAGTGCGAATAGAGCTAGATGAAGGAGCGAGAAGAGCCAAGGAATGGCCCGGGGCTTCTCAGCCGGGAATCATCACGTTCTGTGCGTCACATGCACCGACGAGCGTAAAGAGTCCGACGAAGAAAATAATCATCATCGGAATCCCGCCCAGCACGTAGAGCCAGGAAGCGAGGTCGCCATTGATTCCGGGACCCTCTTCGTTTCCTTCTAGTTCGTTCTGCTCTTCGTCGGACATTGCTGCGTGTCTCCTGTCTACCTACTAAATCGCCAATTCAAACCCCTCAGGGGCCTTCAGGCGGCGGCAATATAGCGGCTAGATGGCCCGTCGCCATGCAACAATCGGTGCGCCCGGAGCGCAACAAAATCAGTATCTCGTCAGCTCGGGCACCCCATGGATCGCAGCCTCTTAATTATACCGAGGGTCTTCTGGGATTCTCCTGGGAACGGGCGTATTCAAGTCACCGCTGCGCCATCCCATAGGTACCCCCGCCAAATCGGCTTCGATACGAAGCTCTTTGACAGCTTTCTCTGCCGCGTCGAGTTCGTCTCGATGACGCAAGAGATCCTGACGGAGCTTAAAAGAGAGCGGCGAATTCGTAGGACCGCTGCCCGCAGACGAGCCAGGTGGGGCGACCGCCCACTGACTCGACCCCCCTCCATCGGCGATGTTGTCCAACTCGTTCTTAACCATCGCCAGCGACTCCACCGCACTTTCAAGTCTTTTCTGGGCGACGGTGAAGCGGCGTTCCCATTCGGTCTCGCCGGCTCCCGCCACAGTCCCTGCGTTCGGCTGGAGAAATCCGCTGGGCAGTTGAAGTAACCGGTCGAGCCCGGGGTCCTGTCCATCGCCAGCTTTAGCGTTTCGAGCCTGGTCGGATCGCCTCACCGAGATCGGCGGCGGCTCATTTTCGCTAGCGGCAGCCGCTTTCGCGCCAGACTCGGCGATCGAGACCCCAGACGCCAAAATGAGTAGCAGGAGGCTCAACCCGCTGATCAAAACCGAGGAATTGGCGCCCCATCCCGAAAAAAAGGTTTTCCGCGCCACATACATCATGCCAGCCCCGTCATGTCGCGCCCAATCACTGCGCAGCTCTAGATCCGTGCACATCTTCTTCGACATCACGATCCGCATCCCCCTCGTCGCCCCTCAGCTCTACCGAGCCGAACTCCCCCAACCATAGCGGAGTCTTCCTGCCAAATTTCTGCCACCCCAAGACGGCGGAATCCGGGGTCAAGGGCCAACTCCGGGGGCCGATAAACACTTATCTGCGCGGCTGTGCGCGAGATCGAGGGCGGCCCGTTTCGCGGGAGTCGGCTGACTATCTGGGAGAAAGTTGATGGAACGGGAAAAGCTTTATCGGCTTCTCCGATTGGGACTCGAAAAAGGCGCAAGCGACATCCACTTCCAAGTGGGTTACTTGCCGCTCTACCGATTCCACGGTGAGCTGGTCGAACTCCGCTATAAGGTTCTCACCCCGCAGGATACGGAAGAGATCGTCCGCATCCTGATCGAGAACGATCCACTCGGTCCAGAAATCGACTTCAACGAGCGCGATCTCGCTTTCGAGCTTCCCGGTGAAGGCCGTTTCCGCGTCAATATTTCGCGGCAGCGACGTTATTTTAATATCGTGCTTCGTGTCATCCCTCTCCAGATAAAGGGCTTGGCTGATCTAAACCTTCCGGGCGTGTTAGGCGAAATTGCTCAAGTTCGCCGCGGCTATGTCCTCGTGACAGGCCCAACGGGAATGGGTAAGTCGACAACGCTCGCGGCCATGCTCAACGAAGTTAATAAACATCGAAAGAGCAAGATCGTCACCGTCGAAGATCCGATCGAATTCGTATTCGCCCACGATCGCAGCATCATCACCCAGCGCGAGATAGGCACCGACACCGAATCCTTTCCAGATGCACTCCGCGCGGCATTGCGACAAGATCCCGACGTCATCATGGTCGGTGAGATGCGTGATCTAGAAACCGTCGACACGTCCCTCAAAGCGGCAGAGACGGGCCACCTGGTCTTCTCGACGATCCATACCGCCGACGTCGCTTCTACAATCAATCGACTCGTCTCGTTCTTCCCCAGCGAAGAGCACATGCAAGTCCGAGCTCGTCTAGCAGACAACCTAAAGGCGGTTGTCTCACTTCGCCTACTAGCGAACAAGAGGCAGAACGGGCGTGTCCCGGCAGTTGAAGTCATGCGCTCGACTCGGTCGATCCAAGAATGCATCAAGGACCCTTCCCGCACGCACGAAATCACGGAGTACATCGCCAAGGGTCGCGCCGAGAAGATGCAGACCTTCGATCAGCATCTGCTCGACCTTCTCAAGGCGAATAAGATCACCGTCGAAGGCGCTCTTAATGCAGCGTCCAACCCCACCGACTTCCAGACGCGACTTGAGATGGAGGGGTTGATCCACGACGATGACCAAGTAGATGCCAAGCCAGAAGAACCCTTCGACATCGAACCCGACGAGCGGTTCTAGGAGGTGACTAGCATGGAAACTAATTCGCCCCAGGCCATCGAAGATCTCCTTAATCGAGCGCTACGAATTTGCGCCAGCCAAGCCTCGAGCCTCACTGGTGGTGGCGCGGCTCTCCTCTACACACGTCAGCCCGGCGATTCCCTGTCCGGCCGCCTTCGAGCCGCCGCAGGTTTTCGCTCGGCAGACGAGGCGCGGGAATCCTCCGCCGCGTTCGAAGCTTTGGTGACCTCCGCAATCGATACCGTTGAAGCGCAAAGCCAAGCGGTCATCGGACCGTTAGCAGCACGTCTTTCGGGTGCGAGTGTGCACGTGATACCTCTCCTCGCACGCAATCGATGCGTCGGAGCGCTTGTCGTCGTCCCAACTGGCGAAGTGTCCGCGGAAGCGAGCGCCAACCTTCATGTCCTTGCTTGGTCGACGGCGAGTACTGTCGATCACCCGTCGCTCGCGACGCAGTTCGCAGCGCTTTCCGCCGACGCGGAGAAGCAACTAGAGAGCACGGACGAAAAGAACGATGAGCTGCTTAAGCTCTCCGAAGAGCTTTTCGCTCAGGACATCGAACTCCTTCGCAAAAACGAGAAACTTGGCAAAATCGAAAAGCTCAAGAACGACTTCATCGAGAAGATGTCGCGCGAGTTGCGCACACCGCTCAACAGCATCATCGAAGCCACGATCACCGTGCTCTCGAGTGAACTCGAAACCCTGTCGCAGAGCTCCCAGCAGACGCTTCGCAACGCCCTCGATGAAGGCACCGCGTTCCAGCGTACGCTCCAGAATATTCTCGACCTATGGCGTATCAAGCAGTCTGAGATGCCGGTCGAGATTCAGGAGCTCTCGGTCACCGACGTGATCGACGAAACGATCTTCAGCGTCCAAGATGCTCTTGGCAACAAGCCAGTAGAGATTGAAAAGGAAATCCCCGCTCCGCTGCCGAAGGTGCGCGGCGACCTGAGCAAGATCAATCAGATTCTATTCTTGCTCCTCGACAACGCAGCGAAGTTCACCGACCAGGGCACGATCAAGATTGGCGCCCGACACGACGGAGAGCGGCTGCACTGCTGGATTCACGACACTGGAATCGGGATCTGCCCAGACGATCAGAAATACATCTGGGATGAGTTCTATCAGGTAGATGATCGAACGAGTGCTAAATACGGCGGCGCTGGCCTCGGCCTCACTCTCGTCCACAACCTTCTGATTTTGCTCGATGGAGATTCCTTACTCCAGAGCGAAGCCGGCGTCGGGACGCGCATTGAGTTCAGCGTGCCAGTCGTGCTCGCCTAATATTTAGACTAGACCGAAAAACAGAAACGGCCGCTTCCCTAGCAGGGAGCGGCCGTTCTTGTTTTTAATGCAATCGCGTTTCTTCACTTGGACAAGTCAAGCGGGTAGCGCAGAGCCCTCAGCCTTCCGGCGTCGGCTCTTCGGCAGCGATCTCGCCAGCACCAGCGAATGCGTCGGGGGCGTCCGCTGTAACAGGCGTCGCTTCAACGGCCGGGGCATCGAAGCTCTCGACCACAACCGGCGCGGCCTCGACCGCTGTGGCACCGAATTCGTTCTCCGGCACGACCGAAGTATCGCAGGGCTTAACGACACCCTTGGCGATCTCTCGCAGGCTCGTCACGATTTCCTTGTTGTCGACCGTCTCGAGAAGCGGGCGTGCGCCCTTCTTCAACTGCTTCGCACGGATAGATGCCATTCGCACGAGCATGAACCGGTTAGGAACCTGTTCCATGCAATCTTCAATTGTAATACGGGCCATCGTGAGGCCTCCAGTAGTGGGTCATACACTTCAGTAAGTGGTTTGTAGCGACGGTCCGAACGTGTTTAGTTCGTCCGTAAAAGTCTTCGGACACGGCGATGTACTAGGTCCGGATCTTATATTAGGGCTAACTATCTGCGTTTTATGTAAGTCTATGTACGCCAGATAGCCGGCTAAAAGATTCCAAGGCGATCGAAATGGACTGCGCGGAAGCGTCGTCGAGGAAATCCATCTGCCTCAAAAAACCCGCCGGGACGAAGCTTTCGAATCACGGATCGTATCTCAGGCCCCAAACGAAGGAAACCCCGGCCAGGTTCCCCAATTAAGGGGGCCCTAGGCCGAGGTCCCTCGACCTTCCAAAAAACGGAAGGCCGCATCACCTTGAGCGCTTAGCGCTTGCGGCGAGCAGCCTTCTTCTTGGTGGCCTTCTTCTTTGTAGCCTTCTTCTTCGTGGCCTTCTTC
>DGPZ01000032.1:0-27701 GCA_002390675.1 Deltaproteobacteria bacterium UBA4427 | reverse complement strand
GGCCTTCTTCTTAGTGGCCTTCTTTCGAGCTGCCATTCTTGGGTTTCCCCCCTTGTCAATCACTCGTGAACACGGTCTGCGACCTGCCCCTTCGTGCTCTTGTTGCCTTCGAAAAGACACTTTGATCACGAAACAACTTCCGATCCCGATTCCCAACTCGGTCAAACAAAGACGTGCTTCGTTAGCTTTTGTCGGGAAATCCGGAACTTCACAGACCTAACTGCGAGTTCCTATCGGTATCGAAGATCGACAACTTGAAGGCACAATCAAGCCTTCATGTATCAAACCGCACGCATAGAGCGTTTGTTGCGGTTGAGGAAACAACACGATCTCAAAGCAGTCAAGCCAATACCTCAAAAAAAACGCAGACATGCCTCCCTAACTTGCGATCAATGAGTGCAGTTTTGCTCGGATTTCCGCGGCGGCGAGCAGCCAATCTTCGACGAAATACGATGAGCTTTATCAAAGCGTGGCCTCTGGCCCTCTTTGAACTCGACTATTTGTTCAAGGTAGAAACGCAAAAAAGCCGCCCTCCTAAGCTCGTTTTTAAACGTGCATGGAGTACGGCTTATCGCTGTTCCATTTGCGTTCGACCAAGACCGGTCGAGTGGAACGAGTATTCGAGCTGCATCCCAGCCGGCAAGGCTCAGGACGTGATGCGCACCAAAGGCACGCGCCCGACTACTTCTTATGTCGTTGTCGCCTCAAAAGCTTCCGCTGCTTATGCTTACGCATCTTCTTGCGGCGCTTCTTGATAACACTGCCCACGTTTTGTTCTCCCTGCTCCGCGCCAATTGCGGAGCGGACGTATATTTAGAGATTTGCCGAGACCCTGTCAAGGAATCGCTGATTTCGCGCCATCCACACCCCAATATGATCACAATGGATGTACGAATGGAGAACAGCTGAGAGGCGCGCTACAGCCATCAACAGCGCCGATGGCGCCAGCCAATCATACGCGAGAAAACGCCCCCACAAAGCGACTTCGCGCGGCTCCGAGAGCCCGGTTGACCGGATGACGCCTTGGCAAGAAGGGGACGACCGGGAGTCCTCTCTTCCCAAGCGAGGATAAAGACTTCTGGATCCCATCGTGTCCCGGATCGATCATCTGTCCTCGGCGCAGATAGCGGAGAGCCTCAGAACGCCGACCGAAGTGCAAGTAAACCTTTGCCAGATTCAAATAGAGCTCTGGATTGAAAAATTCCTGACTCGCCGCATCTTCGCAGAGCGTGCGCGCTTCGCTGAATGCACTATCGGAACGAGCGACAGCGAGCCCCAGAAAGGATTGAATCTGTGGGTGTTCAGGGGCCTCTGCACTCGCTTGGCGCAATGACTCCAGCGCCTCAGAAACTCGGTTCGAGTCGAGGGCGGCTCGGCCCTCATCGAAAAGCCTTTGTGCTTCTGGCGCAAGCGCCTGACGTCCAGGGCTTCCCGGCGCCTCAACTATCCCTATTTCACCTTGCATCGACCGTCGACCTCCTGAGATCGACGTTCTAAATCGCGTCAACCCAGCGTGGTTATCGGTCGGTGAGTGCCGAATCCCAAGTGCATTCGATGCGCGAAAAGACGGCCTCACACCGGAAGCCTGTGACAGGTGTCTAAACCTTACTCCAAGAGCC
This sequence comes from Deltaproteobacteria bacterium UBA4427, assembly GCA_002390675.1. GTDB lineage: Bacteria > Myxococcota_A > UBA9160 > UBA9160 > UBA4427 > UBA4427. The sequence continues at coordinate 26,082 of DGPZ01000032.1, read as the reverse complement.
AGCGGAGGGGAGTCGAACCTAATACTCGATGATTTCGAGGATATAGCGCTTCTTTTCTTTGCCGCTGGCAGCGGCCATCAGGGTACGAATAGCGGAGGCGTGCGCCCCACCTTTCCCGATCACCTTTCCCAAGTCTGCCTTGGACACGGTGAGCTCGAGAACATGCGCATGTTCTCCGACCATTTCCTTGATCTGCACTTCATCCGGTTGATCAACTAAGGCCTTAACAATGTCTTCGATCAGCTGCTTCATCATAACGGCTTCCCTTCACCACACATGCTTGGCCAGCACGTGCGCCATTCCACATCATGGTCCCGTCTTCAGAAGTACCAGGTCAACGAGAGTCCCTCATGGCAGAAAGGATGATTCCAATCGTAAGGTGAGTGCCTCCGATAGCCCGCGTACTCCCGAGTGGACGCGCTCGAAGGAACCTCCGATCGGAAGTGGACGCAACGGGTGAAGCACCCCCAGTGGAGGTTTTTCTGCCTCTGAGTGAAGTCGACACAAAACGGGTCAAATCCATGGGCTATGCGCCCCCTGAAGCATTGATATTGCCTAAAGCCCACCTCGCGGAGGCGCGAAGGCAGACTGCATTTGCGTCGACTGCCACGCCATAGGAGCATCTGTCGCCGTAGCAGCACCCAGATCGACGACGCGGGTCCCCTGTGCGATTCGCTGGGCATTTAGAAGCACTCGATCAAGAAGTGCATCGTCGCATAACGGAACGACCGCATGGGTGACGAGTAGATCTGCGGCGTCGGCCGGGTCGAGCTGATCTCTAAACGCCAGTTCGAATTCTTGAGTTCGCTGCAATTCCGCGACGCGAGATTCGAAGGAAAGTCGTGGGTCGATCGAATCCGTCCACGGTGTTCGGAACAGTCGCAGCTGTTCTCGTTCTTCGCGGAGAAGCAGTGAACTCCGCCCTAACAAAGATGTCGACGCCTTACCCGATCGTCTACCGCCAACTGACTCGGGCTCGCCTAGCTGAATAATGGCTTTCCCATCAAGCGCCATGGCACTGCCTGTCAAAAAAAGTCCACCTCGGGCCACCGTTCGATGAAGCACGATCCATTCGTCGATCGGACCGCGCAGGGGATACGTGCGCTTTGCAGCCATTTCCGGGGCGACTATGATCTCACCCGTCTGAAATTCTCGATCGAAGTGTGCGAGCTGAGCGCGGCACCCTCCTTTAGATAATCCCAAGATCCAATCACGTCCGTGGCGAGCTACTTCGAAAGTCCAAGCGCCAACCGAATAGCGTTCACCGCCAAGGTCGTGGTTACCGGGGGTATCGACCCTAAGACCGATATGCACTTCGGGCTCACGCGGAAGACACTGAAATTCCGAGACGGGCGATTCAGGCCACTCCCACTCGAAGGTCTCGGGAACTTCGATCCCGAGTTGAATTCCGCCGATTTCGAGCCCTCGTAGCCGCGTTCTCGCCATTATTTCCCCTAGTCGCTGTTCAGGTGAATACTGCTCGGGAAATAGTGATTCCCGTCAAGAGTACTTCCTAGATCGGCAACTTGGCGGCAAGCTTGAGCACTGCTGATCGAATAATCGAATTGGGCTCGAATTATGCTGGCCTAGCCCGGTCAATTTCTCCGGGAGCCCGGAGGGCCGCATCGGGGTAGAAGCCCAACTCGATCTGGGGTAACCCCTTGGACGCTCAGGGAAGCACACCGCCTCGCGGCCGCAGTCGAGCCCCCCGCGTCGCCTCCGTTTTATAAATGCCCGCGCCGCCGCCGGACGAGGAAGGGAAAAGATGGCTCAGCCCGTCGTCACAACCCGAGTCCTACGTCGTCTACTCAAGACAGGAGCACATTTCCGTGCTGAGAAGTTGCTCCAGAAGATCCATCCCGCGGATCTGGGCCCCCTTCTCTCGGATCTCACCCCTGACGAAATCCGAATCGTCATTGACCTCCTATTTAAGCATCACCGCGCCGCGACCATGCTCACCGAGCTTCCGCCGGAGCTACTCCCCGAGATTATCGACTCGATCTCGGACCAGCGACTGGCGGACGTTCTGAATCGTCTTGAGCTCGACGACATGCTCGAACTGGTCGATGCGATCCCAGAGGAACGACGCTCCGTCGTCATGCAGCACCTTCCGGTCGCCCGGCGCGAAGAACTTCGACACGCAGAGCTCTACCCCCCGCGTAGCGCCGGCCGCGCTATGACGACGAACTTCTCTGCCCTCGATGAGAAAATGACAGCGCAGGAAGCGATAGAGTCCCTGCGCGCCTCGGGTATCAATGGCAGCGACGCCATCCTCTATCTCTACGTCGTAGACGAACTCCAACGCCTAACGGGTGTCGTTCCGATTCGCCGTTTAGTGACGGCACAACCTGAGACCCCCGTTAGAGAGCTTGCGATTCGCGAAATGCTCTCGACGCCGCCTGATGCAGACCAGGAGGAAGTCGCCGGCTTGGTCGCCCGCTATGACCTCCTCGCCATTCCCGTAACAGATGTCGACGGCACTATGCTCGGCGTGATTACCGTCGATGACGTGATCGACGTCATTACGGAAGAAGCGACCCAGGACATCTACAACCTGGCCGGCCTCTCCGAAGAGGATCGCATTTTCACTTCAGCCCGGGTCTCAATTAGTAAACGACTGCCCTGGATGCTCGTGAACCTGTGCACCGCCTTCGGCGCCGGCGCCATAGTTGGCGTCTTCGAAGGCACTCTAGATCGAATGGTCAGCCTCGCGATCTTCTTACCCGTCGTTGCCGGAATCGGCGGAAACGGTGGCATCCAAACTCTCACCGTGATTACCCGCGCCATTGCCCTCGGCGAAATCGAGTTCTCGAGTGGAATGCGCGCCGTCGGAAAAGAAATGTTCGTCGGGCTAGTTGTCGGCAGCGCCGCCGGAGTCATCAGCGGCGCAATCGCCTACCTACTCCACGGCAACCTGTACATGGGTCTTGTCCTCTTCCTGGCCATGATTGTCACCATGGTCACCGCAAGCCTCGTAGGCGCAGCGGTTCCCCTGCTCCTCAAGGCTATGGGTCAGGATCCGGCGTTAGGCTCAGGAATCCTGGTCACGTTTGCCGCAGATGCCCTCGGTTTCTTTTCGTTCTTGGGCATCGCAACGCTCCTCTTGGACCGGATCGCTTAGCCAGGCTCGAAACGCTCCTGAGCGCCGCATTTCGCCACAGCGCGCCGCAGTCAGTCACCGGCCAATCCATACGTCGCCTCCAAGTAGGCGATGATGTCGGCGCTCTCGAACATTTCGATCCCAGTATTTGGGTCAACTAGGTAAGGCACCTGCATCTTGCCGGAGAGCTCGACGAACGCGTCTCGACGAGCACTGCCCTTGGCGACGTTGTGGAGCAAGTACGGAAGTTCGAGCTCACATAACGTCTCACGGACGAGACGGCAGAATGGCGAGGCCTCGAAGCTAAATAGTTCGAGCGGCTTCGCAGGCGCCTTGGAAGGCCTCATAAAGGACCCTGCCTTGCCTCGGCCGACGCCGGAAGCAACGACCGCGAGCGTCGCGATTGCACCCCCACGGAGAGCCGCAGGGGCCGGGCCGGATCCGTACTGCGCGAAGAGGTAGTCGACAATATCCCCTGATTCGTACATTTCTTTGCCGGTATTAGGGTCGATCAAGTAAGGGAATTGAGCCTTTCCCCCGCGCTCGACGAGCGGATCTCGAAAGCGGCTTCCTCGCTTGGGGCATGGTTTCACATCCGCCTCGAGGTCGAGTATCGAAAGTGCTTCGCGCGCTTTTCGGCAGAATGGACAGCCCTCAAACTCATAGATCTCGAGATTCTGCTCGGGACGGGGGCCGACGGAGCGTGTGGACATTCCGAGACCACCGCGCAGGATTGTTGTGGTCGATGCGGTCGCGATATCAAAGAAGCTCATCGTTCATATCCCTCTTTTCTCTCGTTTTTCTCAGCTCTTTCGCGGACACCTAACGTTCTGCCACACTGACCGCGGCGGATTTTTCGCGCCGACTGATTCGCTTCCATACGCCCTTTTCGCGAAGCAACTCAAAGGTGGGCCAGTACTCAAGATCCAGCTTGAGTGTGATCACGCCGGGTTTTCCATCCAAATCCAAAGTGTCGAGCCTAACCGCATCCCGGTCCTTTTTGCCTGAAACGATAGAGAGGAACGCATCGAGATCCGCGGCCGGCTGACCATCGACTTTGACGATTCGGCTGGTGGCTTCCACGCCGTACCGCGTCGAAGGTGCACCAAACCAATGGCGCGATACGTAGACCCCACCCTTGGCGATACCGTATTGCGAAGCAAGAGCTGGATGAGGTGCCTGCAATAATGCACCCGCCCACAGCACAGCACGTGTCGTGCCCTCCCCGCTCATGAGCGAGGGCTCAACCTCGAGGGTCTCTTCTTGGCCATCGCGAAGAATCTGAACCTCGAAGCGACCGCCTCGTGTCAGCCTAACGAGATCACGTATTCGACTCACGGGCTCGCCGTCGAGCGCCAAAACCAGGTCACCTTCGCGAAAGAGATTTTCGCCCGGCATACCCTTCGTTCGGCGAACAACGGACATCACGCGCTTCGTCTTGGGATCGTGTCCTTCAAGCCTTCGCGCCTGCTTCTCGGAGAGCCCCCTATCGCGTGCAGACGCGAGGGTGAGCGGTTCGAGTTCAAGGCCGAGTGAGTGCCAAGCCACCGGCTCACCGCGCTTAAGCGGATCAATCATCCGTCGAATGTGGTAGCTGGGGATGCCGCCAAAGAACCCGTCGTTCGCGCTGCCGCTCCCCATGGAGAACGATGCCCAGAAGGACAATACGCGTCCGAAGCCGTCGACAAGCACTCCACCGACCGTTTGCGCGGCATCTTCGACTGAAGCCACCTCTAGATTCGCTTCGCGGAATCGCGGCGGGTGCGTTAGGCCAAGGCTGATCGGCTCCCTCCGTGCGATCCGAGTACGGCGCGAAACTATACGCTCAGTCCCCGTTAAGCCCACAAGCCAGACGTCGTCGCCGACTTCGAGATCCACTTCGCGAATCGTTGCCTCTCGAACCGGTGTATCTCCAATTAGGGCAGGGTCGTAGCGCACGACCGCGAGATTTCGTTCCGGGTGCAAATAGACAAGCTCCCCAGGCACTTCGACGGATCCGTTGAAGGTGAGGTTAAGATCTGCCAAAGCGATTGGCACCGTCTCCCGATCAACGACAACTAATCCTCGTTCCTTGTCGACGATCAGCCCAGCCCCATGAAATTGTTCGCCGTGGACCCCATCGAGTCGGTATGCGATTGACGCGGAAACCATCACGAGCGAGGGTGCGACTCGTTTCACCGCCCAGGGCCCTTCTAGTTCGAATGCGGTCTCCCCGCCTTCGGGCGCCTCGGCGGCCGGCGCGGCAACAGAATCTTCGCATGGCCATCGCCCTGTGCTGTCGTCACGGCGGCATTGCCGCATAGAAAACCAGCGGCGATCGTTACGAAGGAGCGCCACCGCAGGCGCCCTCGGCTGTGACAAAAGAAAAAATCGCACTAACAATCGTGCATCGTGCGGCTGCGACGAAAGCACCTCTTCGAAGCGCTCGAGAGTCGGTGTCGCCTGCCCCGCGATCTCCGTGATCACGGCCCGGCGCGGGACCCCTGCCCGGCTCAACGCATAACCGCTGCTCGCCACATAGACACCTTCGACCGGAACCGAGGCATTGCGAGCCTGGTGATACGAGAGCGGGTTCAGCACGCCACCTGCGTATTCTAGATAGCGGTCCGGAGAAATCGCATGCAGATCCTCAACCGCGAGTTCAACACTCATGGGAGCTCCGCCACGTTCGATATCGAGTGCGATTTTTCCGCCAACGCGTGCATCCAGCAGCGCCTCGATCGGCAGGAACGCATTCACGGCCTCCCCTTCAACTCCAACAACGACATCTCCCACGTGCAGTAAGCCCTCTGCGGGGCCACTGGGCACGACCTGGCGTACCACGATCATGCCGGTCCCTTCAGGAAATACCGCTCGGATTTGCGCCTCGGTGTCCTCCTGAAGGCCAAGACGGCGAACTTCATCAAAAGGCAGATGTGCGAGCACCGTCTGGATCGTGCCGCGCGTGATCGGCTTGCCTGCCTTCACCAACTCGAGGGCCCGCTTCACACGATTGAGCGGCAGGTAGTAGCTCGACGCGGCCATCCGCTTACCGCCGGCATTCAATGCGATGACTTGGCCATCGATGTCGATCACTGGCGAGCCTGAGGATCCTCCCGAAGTACCGGAGGCTGCCTGTATATAAAACGTATTGAAGTCGTTGAACGACGTTCGCCCGTATTCCGGCGCATCGCGATCCAGCCGCGCGATGGTTCCCGACAAAATCGAGAGCTTCTCACCGGCATCATTCCCAACGACTCGGATTTCGGTCCCGACCCGAGCGCGCTCTGGTGCGAGAGCCAGCTCTCCCGTCTCGATGAAGCGCACGTCTTTGGGGTCGTATCGAAAAAGGCCGAAATCGTGAACAGGGTCGCGGTAAACCGCTTGGACAGACACTTCTTCATTGTTCTGAAAGACCGCCTCCGCAACGACCGGGCCCGGCGTCACGACGTGCCGATTCGTCAAGATGAGTCCGCGCTTCGCATCCACTACGAAACCCGTCGCCGTCGACGTCCCCGCCCCTGAATCATCGAAGCTTCGCGTCGAACTAATCCGCAGCACGACTACTGCGGGAGCCACGCGGTCGAGCGTGTCCTGCCATGCGCGAGCTTCAGTTAGAGCGCGAGCTTGGCCTGGCGCGACAAAGGCGCAAAGCAGTCCAATCAAGAGTACTGCGAAGGCCGAAACGGCACTCCACGTTCGGAGGAGTTGCCTAACGAGCATCAATACGGTTCGCCTTTCGGATTGGCATCATTCACGGACATTGACGTGGAGTTCGACGCGGACGTCGACACAGAAACGTGTTGGCTTGAACGAGCTGTCAAGATCGCAGCGGAACCTACTGGCTCCCTCCCGCGACCAGCCCGGGCAACACCCGATCAAGATACGTCTTCACATACTTGCCAAAGACATCCACCTCGAGGTTGACCGCATCACCCTCTCTTAGGTCCGAAAGGGTCGTGATCTCAAGCGTGTGGGGAATCAGAGCAACATAAAAGCCATCGGGAACAACAGCGACTACTGTAAGCGAGACACCATCAATCGTGACCGAGCCCTTGTCCACGAGCTGTCCGGCAAGTTCCGAGTCGCACTCGATATGCAATTTGACATCATTGCCGTCGGTGCCCGTCCGTTCAAAACGACGCACCCGCCCCGTTCCGTCGATATGCCCCTGCACGATATGGCCATCGAAACGAGCCCCCGCGCCCATGGCGCGCTCGAGATTGACTCGAGTATCGGCCTCAAAGCAGCCCAGACGCGTCTTCTCCACTGTCTCAGCAACCGCTTCGAAATTAAAAACACTGCCTTTGCTTCCGGTCACCGTGAGGCAACAACCCGCAACCGCGATGCTGTCGCCTAAGCCAACGCCTTCCGATATCGGGCCGAGGTCAATCCGAAAGCGTGTAAGGTCCGCCCCGCGCTCAACGGAGATCAAAAGGCCAACGTGCTCGACGATACCTGTGAACATCTAATTACTCGATCTCGCATCGATCTCGCGCAGCATTTGGTCGCGAACGGCCTGATAGTCGGCGGCGAGCTCGATCGGCGGATTAGGATGCTCCGAGACGATGTTGTCGAGTTTCATCGAGTGATAGGCAAGCTTCGAGTCCACGAACTTGAGGCCATGCGCAGTCGAAATGACAACGACTTGATCACCGCTCTTAACGAGCCCACGCGCCTGAAGCTTTCGGAGCGCAACAAGTGCCACGCCAGTATGCGGGCAGTTAAAGAGCCCTGTCCGGTCTGCCTTCGCACATTCTTCCATGATCTCGGCTTCGCTCGCCTGCTCGACGACGCCATCGTATCGCTTGAGCGCATCGACGGCCTTCTTGTACGAAACCGGGTTTCCTATCTGAATCGCCGAGGCGACGGTCGTGCGTGCTGCGATCGGTTCAAATACTTCGAATTCCGTCTGATAGGCGAGGTAGAGCGGGTTCGCCGCTTCGGCCTGCCCCACGCAAATGCGCGGACGCTTATCGATCAGCCCCAATTCGAAGAGCATGTCGAGGCCCTTCGCGAGAGCTGAAACATTGCCCAGGTTGCCACCGGGGATCACGATCCAATCCGGCACCTTCCAGTCAAGTTGCTGGATGACCTCAAGGCCGACCGTCTTCTGACCTTCAATACGAAGGCTATTCATGGAATTCGCGAGATAGACACCGTCTTCGGCAGAGACCTTCTTCACGATATCCATACAGCCGTCGAAGTCCGTATCCAGAGCGAAAACGATCGCGCCGTTCGCCACGGGCTGAATCAACTGTGCGAGGGAAATTTTGCCTCGGGGCAGGAAGACAATGGCTGGGATTCCGGCAGCGGCGGCGTATGCCGAGAGCGCTGCAGAGGTATCCCCCGTCGACGCACACGCGACCGCCGGAATGTCGGCCCCATTCGCGATCATCTGTTTGACCTGAGAAACGAGCACCGTCATCCCGAGATCCTTGAAGGATCCCGTGTGCGAGTTACCGCAGAGCTTCAACCAGAGATCTTCGATCCCGATTTCGCGGCCATACCGTTCCGCCCAAAAGAGATTCGTATGCCCTTCGTACATCGACACGACATTTTCATTGTCGATATCGGGCAGGACCCATTCCTTCTTGCCCCAAACGCCGGAGCCGTACGGCCATTCGTTTCGGCGAGCTCGCCCCTGAAAGTGTTCCTTCCATTCTTCGCCGGAAGTCTTCTTCAGCTCATCCATGTCGTGAACGACCTGTAGAAGCCCGCCCTTCGAATCGGTGTAGACCACCTCGTCCAGGTCGTAGCGCTCCGAGGAATCCTCGAGGCTTTCGAACCAAGCTCTCCTATTGGGCTTCGCTTCGATAGCCACGGCTAGACCTCCTCTTCGATTCGGATGACGCGCGGGGCCTCCATCACGACCGGCAACGCTTCAATTTTCGCGAGCGCACGACCGAGGGCGGCTTCGCTCGCGGTCTGCGTCAGGACAACGATCGTAACGCTGTCGCCACCGTCTTCGCGCTGAACCACCGAAGCCACGCCGACGCTCTCGCCTCCGAGTGCGCCCGTTAGTTGGCCCAGTGCCGCGGGGTCGTTTTTCGTCGTGAAACGAAGATAGGCACAGCCCATCAACTCATCATTACTCACGGATTCCTTCGCAACGATGTGCTGGGGCAAATACGAAAGTGGAGCCACCGGCCCCGCACCACCGCGCTTGATCTCGCGCGAGATCTCAATTAGGTCGCCTACCACTGCACTCGCCGTCGGCATTTCGCCCGCGCCCGCGCCGTAGTAGAGCGTCGGACCGACCGCGTTCCCGATCACTTCGACCGCGTTCATCGCGCCATCCACGTTCGCCAACATGCTCGACTTGGGAATCAGCGTAGGATTCACGCGCGATTCAATTCGCTCCGTACCGTCGTCGTCGCGATGACACTTAGCGATTCCGAGCAACTTGATGCGGTATCCAAATTCTGCCGCCAGCTCGAAGTCCAGGGGAACGAGCCCACGAATGCCCTCAGTCGGGATTTCATCGAAGACTACTTCCGCGCCGTAGGCCATGGTTGTGAGCAATGCGAGCTTATGCGCCGCATCGATCCCATCGACATCAAAGGTCGGATCCGCTTCCGCATAACCCAACTCCTGAGCCCGCTTCAGCACCACGTCGAAGTCTTCGCCCGTCGACTCCATCTCGGTCAGCACGTAGTTCGTCGTGCCATTAAGGATCCCGAGAACCGTCTCAATCTTGTTGCCCGCCAAGCCTTCGCGCAGCGCACGCAGGATCGGAATACCGCCAGCGACCGCTGCCTCGAATGCGATATCGACTCCGGCCGCCGAAGCCGCACCAAAGATCTCGCGACCGTGCACAGCCAAGAGCGCTTTGTTAGCCGTCACGACATGTTTGCCGGCAGCAAAGGCTTCTAGGATGAACTTGCGCGGGACGTCGTAGCCGCCGACCAATTCAATCACGATATCCACGTTAGGATCGGCGATCAGGCCGGGGGTATCGCTGTCGAAGTGAATGCCGGTGAGATCCACGCCGCGGTCCGTCTCGAGATCGAGATCAGCGATCCGCGCCATGCGCAACGGGAAGCCGAGCCGTTGCTCGATTTCCGCTGCGTTATCCTGAAGCACCTTAACAACGCCGGTTCCGATCGTTCCGAAACCGATCAGCCCAACTCCGATTGCATCTTGCTGCCCGCTCATCTCATTCGCTCCCGGGACGCCGCGCGTCCCTGCACTTAACCCTGAATTAAACCAGGGTTAACACTGCGCTTCTCGGAAGAAGCGACGAATCCCACGCACCGCTTGTCGGATGCGATGCTTATTCTCAACTAACGCGAAGCGCACATGACCTTCGCCCTGTTCTCCAAAGCCGATGCCCGGAGACACCGCAACGCCGGCCTCCTTCAACAAAAGCTTCGAAAACTCCAACGAACCCATCTCCAAGAAACGCTCTGGCATTGGCGCCCATACGAACATCGTCGCCAAGGGTTTCTCGATAATCCACTGCCCGACGCCTGGCGCACCAAGACCTTCGACCAAAGCATCCCGGCGCTCTTTGTAGACTTCACAGTTCTCTGCGACGCAGTCCTGCGGGCCACGCAGCGCCGCGATCGCGCCGATCTGGATGGCCTGAGGCATTCCGTAGTCGAGATACGATTTAATCCGCTTAAGCGCGTGAATCATCTCGGGATTGCCGCAGGCGAAGCCTACGCGCCAGCCCGCCATGGAGTGGCTCTTCGAGAACGAAACGAATTCGATGGCGATATCCTTGGCTCCGGGCACTTCCAAGATGCTAGGCGGCTTATAACCATCGAAGGCGATCTCTGCGTAGGCAAAGTCGTGGAGCACCATCAAATCGTTCTCACGCGCGAACTCGACGATCCGTTCAAGAAAGGCGAGATCGACGATGTGCGTTGTCGGATTCGCCGGAAACGAGATGATCAACATCTTCGGCTTCGGCCAAGTACGGCTCACCGCCTGTTCGAGGTTCTCGATGAAGTCGCTCTCGTGATTGAGCGGAACCTTGCGCAAATCGGCTCCGGCGATGATCACGGAGTACTGATGGATCGGATAAGCGGGGTCGGGCACGAGGACAACGTCGCCCGGCCCAGCCGTCATCAAGACGAAGTGAGAAAGCCCCTCCTTCGCACCGATCACGGCGACGGCTTCGGTCTCCGGATTGAGTTCGACGTCGTGACGCCGCTTGTACCACTCCGTAATTCCAGCGCGAAGATTTGGTAGCCCCTGGGAGCTGGAATAGCGGTGGTTTCGCGGATCCTGTGCGGCTTCGCAGATCTTGTCGATGACATGCTGCGGTGTCGCAAGATCGGGGTTGCCCATCCCCATATCGATGATGTCTTCACCCGCTCGGCGCTTGGCGCGCGTCAGCTCAGTCACCTCGGAGAGGATATAAGGGGGAAGTCGGTTCAGCTTGTTGAAATCGTGTCGGAACTTATCCGTCATATTGTTTTCGTTTCATCTCAATTGCCAGCTCATCGCAGGGCTTGCCCCCGATCGCCCGCATCGCCCTGTCCGATCAATTCGCATGCCCTACTACTGGTAATGACAGTTAGTAGATGCATCGAATCCGCTCGGTTAGAGCTCGGTCTACTCGTATGACCTATCTGGCTCGCGTGCTTGGACGCGTCCCTCGGCCGCTCCGTCCGACGCTTTCGCGCGAATCCTCTTCCGCACTCGACCCACCCTCAGAGTGGATTCGAAGGCATCGACCCCCCACTGCTCCGTCGCCCGTCGTTTCGCCCCGAAGTGCGGCCGCTTTAAAAACGGCAGACACTTGGGTCGCCCCGACGAGCTAGCAAGCTCTCTCGGCCCAACTTGCCCAGTAGGCATATGCCCCCCAGCTGGCCTGATCGGCAAACGCGCGTTTCGAGCGTGACTGGAACGATGACTGCACCTAGGAGGACCCCTTCGAATCATCTGATCTTACTGAAGAATTCGTCTCCCAGGTACCGGTGCAGCCGCTTCGTGGCGGATCATTCCGAGGGTTCAGCCGCCCTTCGGTCCGCGGCTCGTGTAACCGGTCCGTAGATCAGCAAGCCGGCGGCAAGAACCGCCAGGGTCACCGCGCATTCCCGAGGGCTCGCGATCGCGATCGCCACGCCGATCGACAGATTGACTGCGAGATAGAGTGCTGGCAACCACGGGTAGCCCCATGCGCGGTAGGGCCGTTCACGATCCGGTTGGCGGCGGCGCAAGAAGAAGAGCGCCAGCACGTCGGCAGAAGTGGCAAGGATGATTCCGAAGACCGTGAAGTCGAGCGCTTTCGGAAAGCTCTCAAGGAACACAACGAGTGCGATAGAGACCGCGGCTTGTACCGCGATGGCCGCGCTGGGGGTGCTGAAGCCCTCGTGAATGCGGTCGGCGTCCCGAAAGAAAAGTCCATCAAGGGCCATCGCATAAATGATCCGAGGCCCGACCAGGATCGTCGCATTCAAGGTGCCTACGACGGACACGAGTACGAAGATCGCAACGAGCTGTCCGCCGAAATCGCCGAAGAGCGCAGTCGCAGCAGCGGCGCCGGCATCCCCTGATTCAATCAATTCCGAAGGCGTGAGCGCGTAGAGGTAGATTCCGTTCACGAGCATATAGAGCCCGGCGCAAACGCCTAAGCCCAAGAAGAGCGAGCGCGGGACATTGCGCGCGGGATTCTTGATCTCGCTGGCAACGTAAACGCTCGCGTTCCAGCCCAGGTAAGAGAACAGAATCGGCGACAGGGCCTGGCCAAAGCTCAACAGCCCGCCGCCCTCGCCCGAAGCCAGCACCTCACCAGCGCCGGCGCCCCCCATACCGAGCCAAGGTTCGAAGCTTCCAGAACCAAAAAGCGGACCGAGTGCAACGAAGGCGATCAACGCGACGATCTTCGCTGTCGAGGTCACGTTGTTAAAGGCCGCGCCCCAAAGTGTTCCCCGCATATTCAGCAGAGAGCACAATAGGATCATCAATGCGGAAAGTCCGATGGTGCCGGAACGCTCGAGTCCCAATACGGGGGCCATGAATTCCGCAAAGACGACGGCCAGCGTCGCAATCGTGCCCGCATAGATCGCGAAGAAAGAAATCCATCCGACGAGAAATCCGGCGGCGGGATGAATGCCTTCGCGCAGATACACATAGTCGCCCCCCGCTCGCGGGAACATCGCCCCCAGCTCAGCATTAGCGAATGCCCCTGCAAGGGAAATCAGCGCGCCCACGAGCCAAGCAAGCAAAATCAACCCCGCGCTCGGAAGCAGTTCGGCGACGCGGGACGGCGTGAAGAAAATCCCACTGCCAACCACCGACGCCACAATGAGCATCGATGCATCCCACAAGGAGAGCACTCGGGGTAATCGGTCGCGTGGATGAGCGAAGGGCATCACTTCTGGTTCTAGCTCATCCCGTAGGTTCGCGTGGCGATCCGAGGAATTCAGCGCCAGCTGCACGGCGGGCTGAAGAGTAGCGCCGGGCCACGAGTCAGAAGACCCGTGACCCGTACATCACAGTCGAAATCTGGGATTAATGTCTAAGCTACTGATCGGCCGCGATGGTCGCGGCAGCTGGCGCCCTCACCCATCCAAACTCATGTGCGCGCGCGACCGCCGAGAGGACTGCCACGAAGCTCGCCTCCACGATGCTCGCGGCTCGACCGGCCCCGAAGAGCCGACGCTCATCTCCGAAGACGACTTCGACGTAGGCAGCAGCCATCGCGTCCGCGCCGCCACCGAGCGCGTGCTCGTGATAGTCGCCGATTCGCAACTCCGATCCGATCGCCGCCCCGAGCGCAGCTACGAACGCATCAATGGGCCCGCTTCCGCTCCCTTCGAGCTTCATTTCATGAGCGCCCCATGCGACCGTTGCTAGAATTTCGTCGAGGTTCTCGCCCCCATGACTCGCGATCCGTCGATCACCCACCAACCTCGGACCGCCTTCAACCTGCAGGTACTCGCGCTCGAAGAGCGCACGGACCTGACCGCTATCAACTTCCTCGCCGGTGAGATCCGCGCTCTGTTGCACAATTCGCGAGAACTCGATCTGCATACGACGAGGCAGGGCATAGCCATGCTCTGTCTCGAGTACGTACGCGATGCCGCCCTTCCCCGACTGGCTATTGATTCGGATCACCGCTTCGTAACTTCGACCCACGTCCGCGGGGTCGATAGGAAGATAGGGAACGTCCCATTGCTCCCCTTCGCCTTGCTCGAGTGCCAACAATCCCTTTCGAATGGCGTCCTGATGCGATCCAGAAAACGCCGTATAGACGAGCTCGCCCGCGTAGGGATGCCGTGGGTGTACGGGCAATCGATTCGCATGTTCGACGCTACGAACCACGGAAGGCAGATCCGAGAAGTCCAGTTCGGGATCGACTCCCTGACTCATCAGGTTCATCGCCAGCGTGACCACGTCAACGTTCCCAGTCCGCTCCCCATTCCCAAACAGCGTCCCCTCGACACGATCCGCACCCGCCAAGAGACCCAGCTCCGCCGCCGCCACACCGCATCCCCTATCGTTATGCGGATGTACACTGATCAGCGCCGCCTTCCGGTTAGACATCATCCGCCCAAAGAGTTCGACCGAGTCCGCATAGACATTAGGCGTCGAGACTTCGACCGTCGCAGGCAGATTCAGAATGATCGGAGCTCTTTCGCTCGGCTCCATGACATCCATCACTCGCTCACAAATCTCGACAGCGAAGTCGAGTTCTGTCGACGAATAGCTCTCTGGAGAATATTCGAAGTGAATATTCTCTCCGGGATACTGCGAGGCGGTCTCTTTTACCATCCTTGCTGCTGACGTCGCGATCGCGACGATACCCTCTCGACCTTCGCCAAACACGACGCGCCTTTGTGTCGGCGAGGTCGAGTTGTAGAAGTGAACGATCGACGACGGCGCTCCGGCAATCGCGTCAAATGTTCTGTCGATCAGATCCTTTCGGCACTGCGTCAGCACCTGAATTGTAACGTTCTCGGGAATTCGGTTCTCGTCGATCAAGCGCCTAACGAAATCGAAATCTGTCTTCGAGGCCGCAGGAAAGCCAACTTCAATTTCCTCGAAGCCGATCGCCACGAGCGTCTCGAAAAGTCGAATCTTGCGATCCCAACCCATGGGCTCAACGAGCGCTTGATTCCCGTCGCGGAGATCCACACTGCACCACCGAGGCGCCCTCTCTAGTACGCGATTCGGCCAAGTGCGGTCCGCCAAATCGAACCGCAGGAAGGTTTTATACCGGCCATGGGGCATCGCCCCGGGACGCGCGCCCGCCGCGCGCCCCCGTCTATCCATCGTTTCTCGCGAATCCATCACTCTTCTCCGTTTAGCCCCACGCAACCGGACCCACCCAAGAAGCGACTCTTTGCATCACCCAAGCCACAGTTGTGACCTGCGATCCAGCAGTCTTCGCACTCGAAGAACGCCGAGTGCAAAAGCAAAAGCCCCTCCGGCCAGTCAGGCGGGAGGGGCTTTTGCTTGTTTCGAGCCCCGCCTCTTTAGAGACAGGTGTCAGGCTCAACGCACGCTAGGCAACCCCACCCACCCCGATAAGGAGCAGGAGGCCATTGGCTAGAAGTTCTAGCTGGCGTGCGCTGTTGTGGTTCGAAATCGCTTGCATGACTTTGATGTACTTAACGGTAGAAGCAACGTCAAGCTTGAGTTGGCCTAAGCGCTATCAGAGCCCTATGAGCGCCCGAAACGAGCACGTCAAAGGCCCTTCAATGCGCTTCAGCTATTTCTAGCTAGCGCGGCCCCTCTTAACCCACGCCTGAAAGATCTATTCTCGATCCCCAGCGCTGGGTGACCGCTTTGCGCGTCGCCGGGACCTTCTTTAGGCCTGGATCCGACTCAACTTCGCGTCGCGCGATGTTCCGCGCGGCTGATACGAGAAGCGTATCTCGCAGCAGATCCGCGATCCGAAGCTCGGGCATATGACCGCTTTGACGGGTTCCAAGAAAGTCCCCGGGCCCACGGATGTCGAGGTCGGCATCCGCAATCTTGAAGCCATCCGTTGTCGTGGTCATTGCACGCAACCTCTGCTCGCTCTTCTCTGAGCTACCGCGAGCCACCAAAACACAGCTGCCCTTCGCGCCGCCACGCCCAACACGCCCCCGCAGCTGATGAAGCTGCGCCAATCCGAAGCGCTCGGCATGCTCGATCACCATCAAAGTCGCCGCCGGGACGTCCACCCCCACCTCGATCACGGTCGTCGCCACAAGAATCGCCGACTCGCCGCTCGAGAAACGCAGCATCGCTGCCTGTCTCTCGGCGGAGTCGAGGCGCCCATGCACCACATCGACCTTGTGATTCGGAAAAGACCGCGCGATCAGCTCACCCGACTCGAGCGCAGAGCGAAGGTCCATCTTCTCGCTCTCTTCGACTAATGGGTAGACGACGTAAACCTGCTCTTTCCGGATGAGCGTCTCGCGAATCAGATCCATCACGCGCTGGCCCTCGCCGGCGCGAAGCAGAATCGTCTCAATCGGCTTTCGCCCGGGAGGAAGCTCGTCGATGATCGAGAGATCCAGTTCTCCGTACAGGGTCATGGCTAGGCTGCGTGGGATCGGCGTCGCTGTCATGACCATCCTATGCGGATAGCGTCCATCTGGACGTGCAGCTGAGAGTGCCGCGCGCTGCATAACACCGAAGCGGTGCTGTTCATCCACGATCGACAGCACGAGGTCCTTAAACAGGATCTCGCCGGCGACGAGCGCATGGGTTCCAACTATGAAATCGATTTCGCCCATCGCGAGCAGCCCGCGCACCTGCTTAATCTCAGCCCGCGGCAGAGAAGCCGTAAGGAGCCCTATTCGAAGCGGAATATCCCCTGCCCCACTCTCGACCAAATTAGTAAGCGTCCGGTAATGCTGTTCAGCCAACAATTCAGTAGGGGCCATCAGCGCCGTTTGTCCACCGCACGCTGCTACGGCAACCGCGGACAACATGGCAACTGCCGTCTTCCCACTACCTACGTCACCCTGCACGAGACGGTTCATCGGATTCGGTCGTGCGAGATCCTCAAGTACCTCGCCCACCACGCGACGCTGTGCTCCAGTGAGCTTGTAGGGCAGCGCCTTCGCAGCCGCACGGGATTCCATTCGCGTCGAATCGATCGCGATCCCCGGACGTTGCGTCGCCTTTGCCCTTCGCAGAGCAAGCCCAAGCTCGAGCAGGTATAGCTCTTCCAGGACAAGTCGTTCATGGGAGGGCGATGCAAATGCCTCGTATTCCTGGACGTCTACGTCTGTGCCGGGTCGATGAAGCGCTTTGAGCGCATGGGAGATCGATGGGAGTCCGCGCTCTTCGACGATGTGTGGAGGAAGGTGCCCTTTCACAAGATCGCTATAGGCATCGACAGCCTGGCCGATCAACCGCCGCAAGGTGCGCGGGTTCATGCCATCGGGCGCCGAGTAGACTGGAACGACCGCGCCGAGCTCCGCACTCGCCGAAACACTCTTCACCGGAGCCGTTTCTGCCCCCGCCACCTCGGCGCTCACGCCGTTGCTAGGTACTGCTTCACTCTGTCCCCCAGGAGCGTCGACGACTTCAACGTCCGGATGAATCAGCTCCTTTGAGAACCGGTAGCGCTTAACCTCACCACTCACGAGAAGCCAGCGCCCCTTCACGACAGAATTCGCAATTTGCTCGCCGCCGCGGAACCACTTGAGCGTCACGACATCGTCTTCGTCTCCGACGACTGCTTGAAAAATCTTCCCGAAACGCCCCCCGCGCCGAGTAGGTGTCCAGTCGACCACCTTGACTTCGGCGACAAACGTCGCGCTCGATCCGACCTTTAACTCTCCAACACCCAATACGCGCCGTCGATCTTCGTAGCGCGTTGGCAACCAGAAGAGCAGATCACTAATTCGTTCGAGACCACGACGCGCAAAGCCATCAGCCTTCTTGGGCCCGACGCCTGACAACGCCGCGAGGGACTTGCCTAACAGCTCATCCCCAAAGCCAGCTCGCCCGAGCGGATCGATCAGCTCAAGAAGCTCGCGACCGATATCTCGCCGCGGCGCCTCGGGCTTTCGCGCCTTGAGACGCTTGTTGATCTTTGTGAGTCGCGCGCGCAAGTCCGTCGGAATCGATCGTCCCAGCACCTGGCCTAAGCGCTTCTTGGCCTCGGCCTCTGCTTCGGAAGGCGCTCGTTTCTTGAGATCTTCGAACTCTTCCGCCCGCCCAAGCGCAACGACCGCGGCATGCAGCGCGGCGAGCTGTTCAAACAAGGATTCGGGCATGACGAGCGGCCTCTCTGCGGCGACCTACATGCTCTCGTGAATCTGCTGAATCGATCGGACGCCGATCGACTCCGAGCGCATGGCCTCAATCGCGTCCGCCGAAGCGCGGAATGCGGCAAGAGTCGTGCAGTACGGCACGCCCGCCAGCAGTGCAGCCCGGCGTAAGGACTTCGAATCTTCGATGGACTTCGGATCCGTATCGACCGTATTCACAACCATCACCACTCTTCCGCTTTCAATTAGGTCCGCCGTATCCGGCTTACCTTCGTAGACCTTGTTCACGACCGCAGCCTTTACGCCGAGGCGCTCGAGGGCGTCCGCCGTGCCACGAGTCGCCACGACATCGAAGCCAAGATCTACAAGCGTCTTCACCGGTTGGAAGACTCGCTGATGCTCTTCCTCGCGAACCGACACGAGCACCGTCCCACCTTCGGTCGGAAGGCTATTGCCAGCTTCGATCTGTGCCTTCGCGAAGGCGCGACCAAAGCTTGAGTCGATGCCCATAACTTCGCCTGTGCTCTTCATCTCAGGGCCGAGCAGAACGTCGACTCCAGCGAACTTCACAAAGGGGAAGACGGCTTCCTTTACCGAGAAATGCTTCGGAACGATCTCCTCAGTAAAGTTGAGGGCCTCAAGCGACTCTCCGGCCATCACCCGTGCAGCCAGCTTCGCAAGCGGTCTCCCGATCGCCTTGGACACGAACGGGACCGTTCGTGAGGCACGCGGATTTACTTCGATCACATAGATCTGCTCATCCTTGACCGCATACTGCACGTTCATCAGCCCGCGTACGCCAATCTCAAGAGCGAGCTGACGCGTCGCCTCAACAATCTCCGCAATTCTCTCAGGCGCGAGAGAATACGGCGGTAGCGAACACGCGGAATCACCGGAATGAACGCCGGCTTCTTCGATGTGCTCCATAATACCGCCTACCACGACCCGCTCACCATCACAGATGGCGTCGACGTCGACTTCCGTCGCGTCAGCCAGGAAGCGGTCGATCAGTACGGGATGCTCATCAGAAGCCTGAACCGCGAAACGCATGTACTGCCTCAGCCCTTCGACGTTCTGCACGATCTGCATCGCCCGCCCCCCTAACACGTAGGATGGGCGGACCAGGACCGGATATCCAATTCGGGCGGCAATGATCTCCGCCTCCTGCGAGCTTCGCGCGACATCGCCTTCGGGTCGCACGAGACCGAGCTGTTCAAGCATCTCATCGAATCGTTCGCGGTCTTCCGCTCGGTCGATGGCATCAGGGGGCGTGCCTATGATCGGTGCCCCCGCGGCCTCAAGTGCGACTGCCAGCTTGAGCGGCGTCTGTCCCCCGAACTGTACGATTACGCCATCCGGCTTCTCCGTCTCGATGATCTCGAGCACGTCCTCAAGCGTCACAGGCTCGAAGTAGAGCCGATCGCTCGTGTCATAATCCGTCGATACGGTCTCGGGATTGCAGTTGACCATGATCGTCTCATAGCCCGCTTCGCGTAGCGCGAAGACCGCATGCACGCAGCAGTAGTCGAACTCGATGCCCTGCCCGATTCGGTTTGGCCCCCCACCGAGGATCATGATCTTCTTCTTGTCCGTCGGATCCGCTTCGCACTCGTCCTCGTACGTCGAGTAGAGGTAAGGCGTATGTGCAACGAACTCGGCAGCGCAGGTATCGACGCGCTTATAAACCGGGCGAATTCCGAGCCGCTTTCGCTGCGCACGAACATCGTCTTCGTTCGTCTCCCAAAGCGCGGCGAGCCGTGCATCCGAAAAGCCTAGCTGCTTCGCAGGGCGCAGCAGCCGGTCACGCTCAGGCGTCGACGCTGCCGCAAGATTTCCTTCGGCGATCGCGATCTCTTTCAAATTCCGAAGGAACCAGGGATCGATCTTTGTTCGGTCGAAGATCTCCTCGACGCTAACGCCACGGCGAAACGCTTCAACTATCGCAAAAGGGCGACCGGGGCGCGGCGTATCGATATCCGCCCAAAGCTGCTTTTCGCCCTCCTCGCCTTCTGCGAGTTCCGGTGGATCGAATCCAACATGACCGATTTCAAGCGAGCGAATCGCCTTCTGAAAGCTCTCCTTGAAGGTCCGGCCGATCGCCATCACTTCGCCGACCGACTTCATCTGAGTCGTTAGCTCAGAGTCCGTGTTAGGGAATTTTTCGAAAGTGAAACGTGGGATCTTTGTCACGACGTAATCGATCGAGGGCTCGAAGGAAGCCGGCGTCTCTGCGGTAATGTCGTTGCGGATCTCGTCGAGGGTGTACCCGATCGCAAGCTTGGCCGCGATCTTCGCGATCGGGAAGCCCGTCGCCTTCGACGCAAGTGCCGAGCTTCGCGACACTCGAGGATTCATTTCGATCACGATCAGCGAACCATCTTCCGGGTTCACCCCGAATTGAACGTTCGAGCCGCCGGTATCCACGCCGATCTCGCGCATGATGGCGATCGCTGCGTCACGCATCTCCTGATATTCTCGGTCGGTGAGCGTCTGCGCGGGCGCGACCGTAATCGAGTCCCCCGTATGTACACCCATGGCGTCGAAGTTTTCGATCGAGCAGATGATCACTACGTTGTCCGCAGTGTCGCGCATAACTTCGAGCTCGTACTCTTTCCACCCGATCACCGATTGTTCCACGAGAATCTGGCTCGTCGGCGACTGGTCCAAAGCCCACTGCGCCATGCGGTCGAAGTCTTCGTCCTGCTCGCAAACGCCACCGCCCGAGCCACCCATCGTGAAGCTCGGTCGGATAATTGAAGGCAGTTCCGTTCGCTTAAGAATTTCACGCGCCTCTGCGACGGTGGTCGCGATGCCCGAGGCCGGCATCTTGAGTCCGATGCGGTCCATTGCAGCGCGGAAGAGTTCGCGATCTTCTGCCTTATTAATTGCCTCGAGATTCGCGCCGATCAACTGAACTTCGTACTTGTCGAGCACTCCTGCCGCGTCGAGGTCGATAGCGAGATTGAGCGCCGTCTGGCCACCGATCGTCGGCAGTAGCGCATCGGGTCGCTCGATCGCGATGATCTGTTCGATCGACGTCACGGTCATAGGCTCGATGTAGGTTCGATCTGCGGTCTCCGGATCCGTCATAATCGTCGCAGGATTCGAATTCAGCAGAACGACCCTGTAGCCCTCCTCCCGGAGAGCCTTACAGGCCTGGGTGCCGGAGTAGTCAAACTCACAGGCCTGCCCGATCACGATCGGCCCGGATCCGATCACCATAATCGTTTGGATGTCGTCTCTTCGCGGCAACTTGGACTCCGATGGTTCAACCATCACTCTAGGTATCAAACGAAGGACAGGCCCTCGAGATATGATTGGGAAAGCGGTCGAAAGGCGGCCGGAGCCCTTTCAGGAGCGGCTCGACTTCATTCCACTGATCTGTGCTCCGGTGACCGACTCGCCCTTGGAGCAGCGCTCCACAAGCTCACGGAACCGGCTGAAGAAATACGATGCATCGTGTGGTCCCGGCGAGGCTTCCGGGTGGTACTGCACCGAAAAGAGCGGCTTCGATTCATGCGCCAAGCCCTCGACGGTGTCGTCATTCAGATTGATATGCGTAACTACGACCGGTTCACCGGCAGCCGTTAGGCTGTCCGCATCGACCGCATAGCCGTGGTTCTCGGCGCAGATCGCAACCTTCCCCGTCGCCAAATCCTTGCCCGGCTGATTGCCGCCGTGGTGCCCGAACTTAAGCTTTCGAGTGGTCCCACCGAGGGCCAGTCCAAGAATCTGATGCCCTAAGCAAATTCCGAAGACCGGCTTGCTCTGCGTGAGCTCACGTACGATCGGCTGAACGCCTTCGACCGCCGACGGATCCCCAGGGCCATTCGACAAGAATATGCCGTCGGGATTCATGGCGAGCGCCTCCGCCGCGGGCGTCGTGGCCGGGACGACCGTCACATCAAATCCCTGCTCGACTAAAAGCCGGAGAATATTCCGCTTCACACCAAAATCGTAAGCGACTATCTTAAGCCTTTGCCCCGGACGATCGGGACGCACGAGCTGCCCTCCGATCCCGCCCCAGATCCCATCATCAAATGAGTAGGCAGCATCGCAAGTGACCTTCGCCACCCAATCATGACCATCGAGCCCCGGCGCCTCACGCGCAATGGCCACGAGTTCATCCGCATCTTGCTTCGCCGGGTCCGTCGAGAGCACCCCGACCTGAGCGCCTCCGTCACGAATTCGTCTAACGAGCGCACGGGTGTCGATCCCCGACAACCCGGGGATACCAGACTCAGCGAGCTTCGAATCAAAATCAGCTTCGGAGCGGTAATTGCTCGGTGCCAAGAGTTCCTTGACCACGAAGCCGGACAAGAATGGCTTGCGCGACTCGTCGTCCATCTCATTCACGCCAACATTCCCAATCTGCGTGTAGGTCATAGTCACGATCTGTCCGGCGTAGGACGGGTCCGTAGCGATCTCCTGGTAACCCGTCAGGCTCGTATTAAAAACGACCTCACCGCTCTGGACCGTACGGGCCCCGAAAGCTCGTCCTCGATAGATCGTACCATCGGCCAAAGCCAGCGCCGCGGGCGCAGCCTCATGGCCTAACAGTTCGTCCGTCGAGGCGCTCTCGCCCGGTTCCTGCGAATCAGCACTCATCGGATCAACACTCCACGTTCGTGGTCATAAATCAGCCGACCGTCGACGATCGTCGCAGTGACGCGTCCCGTAAGCGACTGTCCGGCCCAGGGCGAGTTGCGACTCTTAGAGAAGCCTCGCGCCGGGTCGTAATTCCATTCCTGATTTGGCTCAATCAGAGCGACATCTGCAACCGACCCGACCTTCAAGCTGCCTCCTTCGAGGGAAAGCAGGCCTGCAGCATTCGTCGAGAGTCGACGAATGAACTCGATCGGCGTGAGCGTCCCATCTCGAACTAGATCGAGACATACGGCGACCGCCGTCTCAAGGCCGAGCATGCCGGGAGGTGCCTCAGTAAATTCGACTTCTTTTTCGTAGCTCGCGTGGGGCGCATGGTCCGTTGCGATTACGTCGATCGTCCCGTCCGCGAGCGCTCTTCGTAGCGCGTCTACATCGGTCTGGCGGCGGAGCGGCGGAGCCACGCGGGTACTCGTATCGAATCCCATAGTGTCTTCGTCGGTCAAAGTGAGATGGTGCGGCGTGACTTCAGCGGTCACAAGAAGACCAGCCTCCCGTGCCTTGCGAATCATGTGTACGGCGCCCGCCGTCGAAACGTGGGCGATATGTAGCTTCGCTCCCGTCAGAGCGGCCAAGCGGATGTCGCGAGCGACCATGATTTCTTCGGCCGCCGCGGGATTACCGGGCAAGCCTAGCTTCGTAGAAACGGTGCCCTCATTCACCACGCCCGCTCCGCGAAGCGCGCAGTCCTCTGCGTGTACTATGACGATGGCATCTGCCATCCGCGAATACTCGAGCACACGCCGCATGACCGCCGCATCGCTGATCGTCGCGCCATCGTCGCTGAAAGCGATCGCTCCGGCTTCCTTAAGCGCGACCATCTCCGTCATCACTTCGCCAAGCAGACCCTGAGTCGCCGCTGCAATCGGACGAATCTTGGCGGGGGATTCCTTTTCCGCACGATCGAGGATGTACTTCGTCACTGAAGGGTCATCGTTGACTGGCGCCGTATTCGCCATACAAGCGACCTGCGTGAAGCCGCCCGCGACTGCGGCGGTGCCGCCAGAAGCGAGGTCTTCTTTGTACTCCTGGCCCGGCTCGCGCAGGTGCGCATGAACATCGATCAATCCGGGGACAACCCATGCACCCTCGGCATCGAGGATCTCTGTGCCTTCTTCGGGAATGGGATTGCCACCGGTTTCGAACGCCACCACGCGTCCGTTTTCAATCAGAAGCTCGCCGGCTCCGGGCGGAAGATCGGTATCCGTGCTCGGGTCAAGGAACCGTCCGTTGCGAATGAGAATTTTCGACATCGGCTAATGCCCTCCCCGTCCAGCAACCAGGTAGAGCAGCGCCATTCGCAAAGCCACGCCGTTGCGGACCTGATCGAGGATCACGCTCGGACGATCATCTGCGAGATCGTGGGACAGCTCGACTCCGCGGTTGACCGGCCCGGGATGCATCACGATCGCATCTTCTTTCGCATAACGAAGCTTTGCGCGATCGAGCCCAAAAGTCGCAGCGTATTCGCGCACGCTCGGGAAGCAAGCACCTTCAAGACGTTCCATTTGAATGCGAAGCGCCATCACGACATCCGCGCCTTCAATCGCCTCAGCCAGATTCGTATAGGCCTTCACGCCGAGGCTTTTCTCGACATCCGCTGGGAGCATCGTCGGCGGTCCCGCCACCCGCACTTCCGCGCCTAGCTTCTTAAAGCCGTAGATATTGGAGCGAGCGACGCGGCTGTGGGCGATGTCGCCAATGATCGTGATAGTGAGGCCCTCTATTCGGCCCTTCTGTTCGCGCACAGTCAGCATATCGAGTAGGGCCTGGGAAGGATGCTCGTGAGCACCGTCACCGGCATTGATTACGGGGGCCTTGAGGACTTTCGCTAGGCGATGCGGGACACCAGCGACCTTATGGCGCACGACGACCGCATCAGGATCCATTGCATCAAGGGTTTTTGCGGTATCGAGTAACGTCTCGCGCTTAGAGACGCTCGACCCCGAGACGGAAAAGTTCACGACGTCCGCCGCGAGTCGCTTGCCAGCGATCTCGAAGCTTGTCTGCGTCCGCGTCGAAGGCTCGAAGAAGAGATTGATCACCGTACGGCCACGCAGCGTCGGCACCTTCTTCACTTCGCGGTTCCCGATTTCCTGCATGCGCTCGGCTGTCTCGAGAATCGTATCGATATCCTCGCGTGAGAGATCCTCGATCCCAAGGATGTCGCGCCCAATCATTCGGGTCCCTCCAGCGTCTCGCTGTCAGACCTAACAACTAGTTCAAGCTCGCCGATGGTAAAATCCTCATCGCTCTGATCACGCCCTACCGAGCCCGTCGCGTCAGGGGCCGGCAATTGCACCGCGTGAAAGACAACCTTATCCGTTGGCTGGGTCGGTATATTCTTGCCTACGTAGTCGATCTTAATAGGAAGCTCGCGATGGCCCCGGTCCACGAGTGCGACGACGCGGACGTGCGATGGTCTACCGAAATCCATCAAGGCATCCATGCCCGCGCGAATCGTCCGCCCTGTGCTCACGACGTCTTCGACAAGCACCACGACGCGGTCATCCACAGAGGATGGCATCTCCGTTCGGCGCAGAAGCGGCCGGCTTCCGCGGGTCGACAAATCATCGCGGTAGAGCGTCGTATCAAGGATGCCGAGTGGCGGACGCAACCCAGTCAGGCTCTCAAGGTTATCCGCCAAAAGACGGGCAAGAGGCACGCCGCCATTGGGGATTGCAACAAGATAGAGACGTTCGGTGCCATCAGCGCTCTCGACGATCTCGTGCGCGATACGTATTAGCGCTCGGCGGATCGACTCATTGTCGAGAACCACTCGCTCTTCCTGCCTGGGCATGACAGCAGGTACCGCGGGGTTTCGGTCCTCTTGCAAGGACGCGCTAGGGGGTGTTATCGGCACGCGAGTTTCCTCAGTCCTTCCCCGGCTCTCTGGACGGGCTTAAAGGATTAAGTTGATCGCGCGCAAGAGTACCGCGACGGCAGCGTCTCGCAATCGTTGAAGCGGCGGAAAATCAGCGCTGGCCGAGGGGCACCCGCTGAGAGCCGGGCGGCCTCTTAGGACTACGATGTCTCCTCAGCAGATTCGCACTGAACGCTCTGAAGTACGCGGTCCCAACGCTTCTCGACCGTGAACCAGTTCACGGGATTGAAGAAGGACAGCATATTCCCGTCCATCGCCCAGGACCAATAGAGGATGAATGC
>DGPZ01000010.1:3788-12954 GCA_002390675.1 Deltaproteobacteria bacterium UBA4427 | reverse complement strand
CGGCGACATGGACTTCAAGGTTGCGGGTTCGACGGCGGGCATCACTGCTCTCCAGATGGACATCAAGGTTACGGAAGTCGACTGGGACATCATGGAGAAGGCCCTCGCTCAGGCGAAGGAAGGTCGACTCCACATCCTGGACTGCATGGAGAAGGACACCCAGGACTCCCTCGGAGGCTTGTCTGCCCGACAGGAGCTCCACGAGTTCGCTCCGCGAATGGAGACGCTTGCGATCAAGCCCGATCGCATCCGCGACATCATTGGCCCGGGCGGCAAGGTGATCCGTGCCATTCAGGAAACCACAGGCGCCAAGATCGACGTCGACGATTCGGGACGCGTCTCGGTCTTCGGTCCCGATGGGGCATCGGTCGAGCAGGCCATGGCCATGGTGACGGAACTGACCCAGGAGGCCGAGATCGGCCGCATCTACCTGGCGAAGGTCAAGCGGATTGCCGACTTCGGTGCATTCGCGGAAATCTTCCCGGGAACGGATGGCCTGATTCATATCAGCCACCTCGCAGAAGGCCGTGTCGACAAGGTGACCGACGTACTGGAAGAGGGGGATGAAGTCCTCGCCAAGTGCATCGACATCGACCCGTCGGGCCGCATCCGTCTCTCTCGCAAGGAAGCTCTTGCGGATGAAGCGGCACGAGGCAACGACGATGCATCTGATGCATCCAACGACGAATAGCGAGGCGAAGCTCTTTTGAGCTACGTCGCTGCAAACGCGGGTGGAACCCTCAGGGTTCAGATCACCCGCGAACCGCACGCACGAGACCTACCGCTTCCTCGGGCAGAATCCGAGGGAGCGGCGGGNNGGCGGGTCTCGATCTGCGGGCCGCTGTGAAAGACGGCGAACCCATTCTCCTCGCCAAAGGAGAACGACGGTTGATTCCGACGGGCTTTAGCATCGCCTTGCCCAACGGATTTGAAGCGCAGGTACGACCGCGCAGCGGATTAGCCCTCCGCCATGGCATACTCATCCCCAACGCACCCGGCACGATCGACGCTGACTACCGCGGAGAGATCCAAGTGATCCTCATGAACGCGGGGGAGGCCGACTTCGAAGTCGCGCGCGGTGACCGGATCGCTCAGCTCGTGATTGCTTCTGTCATCCGCCCAGAATGGGAGGAAGTCGAAGTGCTTGATGTGACAGAACGGGGCACCGGCGGCTTTGGTCATACAGGCCAAAGCTAGGACTAGTTAAGTCTGAACTAAGGAATGAGTTGAGCCAGGCATGAGCGCAGGCGTCGCGCGGGAAAGTGCGACACCGGCTTGACGGGGGCAGTGCAAAATCGTGACTGAAGGCATTCCGCAGAGCGGGCAGGGCGAAACCGAAGCGACTGCTGAGGCAAGTTCCGAGTTGTTAGGCAGCAGCAGTCCCAGGGGCGGCGCGGCGTGGCCCGGAGACAGCGCCGAGGCGGCAGATCTAAGAGCGGACGAAGCCAAGCGTGCCTCGAGCCGTAAAGACCTCCTCACCCGGCTCGCGACAGCCGCCGTCCTGATTCCGTTCGTCCTCTGGGCTATCGCTCAAGGCGGCCTCGTTTATCTAGGCATCGTTCTCGTGATCGGCCTACTCGCCCAGCACGAATTCTACGGCCTCATCGTCGATAAGGGCGCCAAACCTCTCGAGACCGTCGGCCTTGGCTTCGGCGCGGCAGTGATGTTACTCGCGTATTTCGGGACGCCGTACCAGGCCATGCTCGCCATGACGGCAACCTTGCTGGCTTTGATGGTTGCGCAGCTTCGGAAGAACGAGATCCATGAGGCGATGGCCAGCATCTCGGGGACGTTCTTTGGCGTCTTCTATGTGAGTTGGCTGCTGTCTCACGCGGTGTTGTTGCGGCGCTTCGATACTGCCGCTGCGTCGCATCAGGATCCGGCTCTACTTGTCACGCTCGGCGTCACGCCCGATACCGGCATCTTTCTGATGGTCTTCGCGCTCGTCGCTGTCGTGTTATGCGACGCCGGGGCGTACTTTGCTGGACGCGCTTGGGGCAACCGAAAGCTCGCTCCCGAGATTTCGCCTAATAAAAGCGTCGAGGGCGCTCTGGGCGGAATTATTGCAGGGGTTTTGGCCTGCCTCGTGACCAAGCTTTTTTTCGACTATATCCGACCAGATTGGTCCGCCGTCATGCCCTGGAGCCTCTCTATCTTCTTTGGCTTCATTCTCTGTGTTGTAGGCATAGTCGGTGACCTCGTGGAGTCGCTTCTTAAGCGCGACGCTGAGGTGAAGGATACCGGTGCGCTTTTGCCGGGGATGGGCGGGGTGCTCGATCGTATCGATGCGCACCTGCTCGGGCTTCCGACCATGTACTACATGATGCTTGGGTATATCTACTTTCAAGCGAACTAGGATTAGGCAGTGGTGGCAGGGCGGCCCGCCTAATAGAACTGCCCGTACCACTCTCTGAACTGCGCAATCGGCCCGTCGACTTCTGATAGCCGCGGCTGCGCGTGAAACGTTTTTTTCTCCCAGATGGGGACGTCTTCAAGGACCGTCTCGCATTGGTAGCGATGGCTGTGCTCAAGAGCTCGTTCAATCTCTTCCGGTGTACCGGGTCGCCTGAGAGCCGTCGAGATGCGGTAGTCGAGCAATCCGTCGCCGCGAGGCGTCGGCGCATAAGTGCTGAACGTCTCCGTGCCATCGGGATTCGTGAGATGGACGACACCTAACGCGGGGCCATAGTTCTCGGTCCACATGTGAATGTCGACGCTCGCGTCTTTGCTATCGGGGCGCGGTGCGATCTTGAGGCCAATACCTACGCGAAGAAGCGTTCCTAGCGTTTCGACTTTGATGTCGTCGCGGTCGCCGACCGTCATGCCATGGACGGCGGCGAGGTGGGCTATATCGGCGGTGTTTTCGCATATCTCTTGGGGATGGCTGCGAATTTCGAGGGTGGTGGTTCGCAGGGGCGTCCAGCCGGGCTCGTCGAAGGTGCCGAGGCTGGGGAGTTCCCAGGAGGGCAGGGCGCCTTCGGCGTGGTGATGGACGAAGATGAGTCCGCATCGCTCCGCGAGTGGCCAGGATTCAACTGCAGTCGGGCCCGTTCCCGCAGCCGTCGCTGCCCCGCTCGCCTCCGGGGCGCCGCCATCTCCGTCGTGCTCACGGATGACTTGGATGGAAAGCTCGCCGCACTCTGTCATCGAAAGCATGAGACGATGACCGAAATAGCTTTGCTCTAGGGACTTGCCCGGCGAAAGCTCCGACCGGTTCGCAATCTGGAACCAGCCGTTCGGGAACTCTGGGAAGGGGAAGCGGGGCATCTTGCGAACTAGAGCTCGAGGCTTCGCTCGATCCGTGCGACCGGTGCCTCGTGGTTTGGTTTGAAGGGCTGGCCACTGACTTGCTCGAATGCTGCGATGTAGCGCTCGGCGGCGGTCACCCGAACCTCGATTGGAAGCTCGGGCGGGATCCCTTCACCTTTGTAGCCCTGCTCACCGAGCCAGAGCCGGACGTATTCCTTGTCGATGGCGGGTGGGGACTCTCCGCGGGAGAGCGCTGTCTGGTAGCCGTCCAGGCGCCAGTAGCGTGAGGAGTCCGGGGTGTGGATCTCGTCGATCACGATCACGTTGCCTTCGTCGTCTAGGCCCATCTCGTATTTGGTGTCGACCAGAATCAGGCCCTGCTTCTCGGCGAAGCGCTGGCCCTCGGCGAAGAGTCGGCTTGCGATCGTGCGGGCTTCGTCGTAGAGCGCCTCCGAGATGGCGCCGCTTTCGATTAACGCCTCGCGGGAACTGAGTTCGTCGTGGTCGCCGAAGTCGGCCTTGGTGGTGGGCGTGAGGAGGGGCTCGGCGAGTTTTTCGTGGCGCTGCAGGCCGTTGGGGAGCGTGTGCCCGCAATAGGTGCGGTCGCCGCGCTCGTAGGCGGTCCAGATCGAAGTCGAGGTGGAGCCGGTCAAGTAGCCACGCATGACGAACTCAACAGGCAGCGTTTTGCACTCGCGCACGATGGAGACGTTCGGGTCCGGAACATCAAGCAGGTGATGGTCGATCAGGTCTGTGGTCTGGCGGAACCAGAAGGCGGCCATTTGATTCAGGACTTGCCCCTTGAGGGGAATCGTCCCGACAACTCGGTCGAAGCAGCTCACGCGGTCGCTCACGATGATCGTGCGCTTTCCGGGGCGCTTCTCGGGGTCGAGGTAGCTGTCGCGGACCTTGCCTGGAATCTTTTTCCCGAGGCCAGAAAAGTTGGTCTGGTCGAGGGTGGTTTCGCAAAGTGCTGCGAGCTCTTTCCGGTCGATCGCCACGTGATCCAGTCCTTTCAGGGGCAATGGGCGTACATCGCGGATTCAACCCCAGCCGCAATCCCGGAGCAACCTTTGTGCGCGTTGTGTTAGAGGGGGCAGTGGGAGTTTGACCGCGTATGCCTCGCTGTCTACTATGCGCGCGTCGCGGGAATCGGATCAGAATTCCCGTGCGGTCGAGCCCACCGGGAGTCCCTTTTGTCCACGTCGCCCCGCCCGCCCTCTGTACCTGCCACTACGCGCGCACCTTTAGGCGCGCTCACATCTCGCGGACAGGGCGGTAGTTTGCCGCCCGCTAGCCGCGCCTTTGATCGTCTAACCGACGACGAGCTAGAAGCGCTCGAGAAAGAGCATCGCGCGGACCGCTTTCGCGACGAGTGCGGCGTCTTCGGCGTCCACGGAAGCGAAGAAGCCTCGCATCTGACCTATCTGGGCCTCTACGCCCTCCAGCACCGCGGCCAAGAGTCCTGCGGCATTGTCGCCTCGAACGGTCGTGAGCACGTCGCACATCGCGCCATGGGCCTCGTTGCTGACACATTTGGCGCCCCCATCCTTGAACGCCTGAAGGGTCGCTTCGCCGTAGGCCACGTTCGCTATTCGACCTCCGGCGAGAGCATGCTGCGCAACGCGCAACCGATTTGCGCGAACACCGACGGTGGCCCCGTCTCGATCGCTCATAACGGCAACCTCGTGAACGCCCGAGTGATCCGGCGTGAACTCGAAGGCCGGGGCGCGATTTTCGGTTCGACCTCTGACTCCGAAGTCCTGCTCCATCTTCTCGCTCGCTCTCGCGAAAAGCACATGGAGGACCGTTTCATAGATGCGATCTCCCGTGTGAAGGGCGCTTTCAGCATTATCCTGCTGACTGACGATGCGATGATCGGCGCGCGCGACCCTCACGGCTTCCGGCCGCTTTCGATCGGTCGAAAGGACGGCGCCTGGGTGCTCTCGAGTGAGACATGTGCGCTCGACCTGATCGGCGCGACTCATGAGCGAGATGTTGAGCCTGGCGAAGTTGTTGTTATTCGACGCGGTCGGCTGCGGAGCATTCGTCCGATGGCGCGAGAATCGAAGGAACATTTCTGCATCTTTGAGCAGATCTACTTTGCGCGGCCCGACTCGAATCTGGTCGGGTACAACGTCTACGCCTATCGTAAGGAACTCGGCCGCGTGCTCGCACGAGAACACGAGGTGCAAGCGGATATGGTCGCGCCTGTGCTCGACTCCGGTAGCGCTGCGGCGATTGGCTACGCGGAGGCAGCGGGGGTCCCGTACGAGACCGCGCTGATTCGTAACCATTACGTGAGCCGCAGCTTTATTGAGCCGACGCAGACGATTCGTGACTTCAAGGTTCGCGTGAAGCACAACCCGGTTCGCGGCTTTTTGGAAGGCAAGCGAATCGTGTTAGTTGATGATTCGATCGTGCGTGGGACGACGCTCGTGAAGATCGTTGGCATGCTACGCGCTGCGGGCGCACGAGAAGTTCATGTTCGTATATCGTCGCCGCCGACCGTCGGCCCGTGTCACTACGGGATTGATACGCCGAACCGCGAAGAATTGATTGCTTACGTGCATTCCGTTGAAGAGATCCGTGAGAAGATCGGCGCGGATTCGCTTGGCTATCTTTCGATCGAGGGTTTGCGCGCGACGGCGACGAACGAACTTAAACGCGGCATCTGTGATGCCTGCTTCTCCGATGAGTATCCGGTGGAGGTCGATACCTCGGCCATGATCCCGCAGCTCACGCTCTTCCGCGCGGCCAAGGAAGCAGACACCGAGTTCTAAGCGGCGCCCGGCATTTGATAAATGCATCGCGGGAGTACTTATCGAAGCGGTCGCTGCACTTGATGAGGCCAACCGCGACTACGACGCCGAAGGTACGTTCGCTGATTTCGAAGACTCACGAGATTTCTGTCTTGCGGCCGATAGGGGTGCCCTCGTCATCGAAGCCTCGACAAGGTTCTAAGTCGATGTCGAGCAGGAAGAACTCTCGCGGGATGCGCTCGATAAGGCGGATGATGCGATTCTGGATTTCGCCAAGGCGGGCATGACGGTTGAGCGTATTGAAAGCATTATTCCTGAATCTCTTGAGGCGATTCGTACAGCCCTCGAAGGCCTAGTCGAGATCGGAGTGTTGATTCCCCGTTAGTCGTCTGCTGGAATTTCTGTATCAGATGTAGGTTGGAGCTTGTTCTGACGATCGCGCTGCAAGCGGATTCCAACCACTAGCAAGACGAGCACTATGGCGAGCGTAGCGATTCCCGCGTTTCGAAGAGAGTTGCCGCCCAGCGGCCATTTGTCGCGCTCGTTTCGGTCTTGAGCGGAGTCGCAGCCGGGGTCCTGGGGGTAATCAATCAGGTCATCTCCGTCGTCGTCTCGCTCATTGGCGCACGCGGCGCGAGTCCATCGCAGGATCTCTTCGCGGTAGTGTGTTAGGTCTGCGGCGTGAGTTCGGTCGCCATATGAACTAGCGTTCTCCGGCGAATGGAGGGTTCCTGCTACGGAGACCATTAGCCCCGCCAACTTCCATTCCCCGTCTCGCTTCACGAAAACACCGCCACCTGAATCCCCGACCGCAGCTTGTGCTTCGTGTCGGGTGGCGCCGGCAGAGAAGGGCTCGTCGAATTCGAAGACGAATGTTTTGGTCATCAAGTTTTCTTGAGTGACTGTGATGTCGCCCGCGCTGACCCGATTGGTGGCCCATCGCTTCTCGCCCTTTTTACTCCAGAGGAAGGCGAACTCGGATCGCTGATCTCCCTCGAACTCGACGACCTTGTCGCGAACCTTGCCATATCCGATGAGCAAAACGTCTTCGCCAGGCTGTGGGGGATGGATTGCTATCGGGATGAGCGGCCAGTCCGGCGGATTTTCGTCGCCCTCGAGCTCGAAGATCATGGCGTCCGCTGCCGTCCCGTCCTCATTCAACAAAGTGTGCTTGCTGCGCAGGTTGGGGGCGTGGATCGTCTCTTCGAGAAAGATCTCTCCCATGCCGACGTGGCGCGCGGTCAAAGCAAACCCTGCGCCCAGGTAAATCACACTCGGGCCTTCGTAACGCCTCTGGGTGACATATTCCCAATAGGGGAACCCTTCAGGACGATCTGTCTGTGGCTCCGTGTCCGGGCTCCCGAAAATAAGCGCGTTCGACGTGGAGGCTAGACCTATCGCAAGGACGAGAGCAACGGCGAGGCCCACTCGAATTCCGGCACAGATCGCGATTGAGGCGATGAGTCCTGCGTCAGCTTTGATCTGCCGCCGCTTTTTGCAGTGGGGCGAGCCTAACGAGGGCTGATCCAGGGGGTGTCTCCGCGCTGGATCAGCGTATCTCGGCCAAATCGCTCATCATCACGTTCGGGGTAGTCCAAGTTGTAGTGGAGCCCTCGGCTCTCCTTACGGACCGAAGCGGATTGGATGACGAGCTCGGCCACGGTCGCAAGGTTGCGGAGCTCAATCAGCTCGGGAGTCACGCGGAAGTTCCAGTAGTACTCGTTGATCTCCTCGCGGAGCATGTTGATGCGATGCTGTGCACGCGAGAGTCGGCGGTCGCTGCGTACGATGCCGACGTAGTTCCACATGAAGCGGCGGATCTCATCCCAGTTCTGGGTAATGACAACCGCTTCGTGAATCGGGGTCGCTTCGCCGTGACGCCAAGCAGGAACTTCGCCAGCGGGCTCCACCTGTCCGACGCGGGCGATTGCCTCGTCCGCCGCCGCGTCCGCGTAGACAAGCGCCTCGAGCAAAGAATTAGAGGCCAAGCGATTTGCGCCGTGCAGGCCAGTCGAAGCAACTTCGCCCGCCGCAAATAGGTTGGGCAGATCACTCTCGCCGGTCATATCCGTTCGCACGCCGCCGCAGCAATAGTGCGCCGCTGGGACGACGGGAATCGGTTCGCGCGTAATGTCGATGCCGTAGCGCAGGCAGCGTTCGAAGATCATTGGGAAGCGTCCGCGCACGAACGCGGGATCTTTGTCTGTTATGTCGAGCACGACATAGTCATCGCCCGAGCGCTTGAGCTCCGTATCGATCGCGCGAGCGACGACATCACGCGGCGCGAGGTCGCGCATTTCGTGATAGTCCTGCATGAAGGGCTCGCCGTCTCGGCGACAAAGGATGCCGCCCTCGCCACGGACCGCTTCGGTGATCAAGAAGGATTTAGCCTGCGGATTGAAGAGGCAGGTCGGATGGAATTGCATGAATTCCATATTCGCGAGGGTAGCTCCGGCGCGGTACGCCATGGCCATTCCATCTCCCGAAGCGACATCGGGATTACTTGTGTAGAGGTAGATCTTGCCGGCGCCGCCCGTCGCGAGGAGCGTGACAGGTGCCGTGTACGCGTGCACCTCGCCTGTCGAGGCTTCGAGTACGTATGCGCCGAGGGCGCGGTTCACGCCGGTACGGCCGAGTTTGGTGGCGGTGATGAGGTCGATTGCGCAGTGATCTTCGAAGAGGCTAATACGCGGATGGTTTCGGACGCGAGCGAGGAGGGACCGCTCGATCTCGCGGCCCGTCGCATCGGCCTTATGAAGGATTCGCCTTTGGCTGTGGCCGCCTTCTCTCGTGAGGTCGTATTCGCCGTCGCCCGGTTTTCTCGGCGGGTCGAACTCGACGCCGTTCTTGCGGAGTGCGTCGATCGCGTCGGGGCCGCGCTCAACCACGAATTTGACAGTCTCTTGGTGGCAAAGTCCAGCGCCCGCGTCGAGCGTGTCTTGAACATGAGCATCGAAAGAATCTTCCGGCGACTGTACTGCGGCGATTCCGCCTTGGGCCCAGTCGGTGGCCGAGTCGCTCGCTCCTCGCTTCGTGATGATCGCAACTTCACCCGCGTCAGCGATGCGCAGCGCGTAGTGCATTCCCGCCAAGCCAGAGCCGATCACCAGGAAATCGAATGCACGAGCGCCTTCGTCGGACTTGGAAACGATCCG
>DGPZ01000010.1:0-3702 GCA_002390675.1 Deltaproteobacteria bacterium UBA4427 | reverse complement strand
AGTAAAGAGGCAGAGCGGTTCTAGCCGATTGACCTGCGCTCAGTGGGGCCGTGCGCGGCCGAATAAAAGGAAGGCAGTCCGGACTTGACGCGAGAATAGATCGGGTGCGGGCTCAGGTCGCGTCCCAGAGGTTCCGATACCTAAAAATACGGAAATCTATCGGGAGCTTTCAGCCCGATCCAACCTCGATTCTCTGAAAATACCTCCCATGTGGCCGCAACCCAAGCCCGCTTCATCGATCGGGCTCAGAAAGCATCTTATTGCGATTCTCCACCCAGCAATTATCCGCTTGCCGACTGCCCCGAGGCCTCCTCGCCTTCGCGGCGGTCGCCCTATTCGGCGCCGGTCTTGCTTGCGTTGAATCGGTCGCGTCCGCAGGCTCGATCTATCGTTATATCGACGCCGACGGCGTGATGCATTTCAGCGATGTCCCTGTGGACGATCGCTATGACCGCATCAAGACCACTCCCCAGAGAGGCGTTGCTTTTACGCCTTCAGCCAGTGTGCGCGTTCCGACAGAGCGTGACTACGACCGGCTGATCGATCAGGTGGGACGTCGCTACGGAGTTCATCCGGCGCTCGTGAAGGCCGTGATCGCAGCGGAGTCTAATTTCAAGCCCGATGCGCTCTCGCACGCGGGTGCTCAGGGTATGATGCAGCTGATGCCCGCGACGGCAGCGGAACTCGGGGTCAAACGACCGTTCGGTGTGGTTGAAAATATTGATGGTGGGGTTCGGTACCTGCGGTCGATGCTGGAGAAGTACGGGGATGTGACACGGGCTTTAGCGGCTTACAACGCTGGGCCGGGAATCGTAGACCGCTACGGAGGGGTCCCCCCCTACGAGGAAACCCAGGCTTACGTGAAGAGGGTCCTGCAGTACTATCGTGGCTATTGGTCCGATTTCGATCGACGCCGGTTACCGGTTCGTCCAAGCCAGATGGCGAAGGCGGGCGGCGCGCAAGAAGCGGGTCGCCTTGGTTTGGGAGGGCGATAGCGCGATGTCCTATTCGACTTTGACACCAGAAGAGACACCAAAAGAACCAAACGGTCGCGCACGATCGACCGTGATCCAGTTTCCGCAGCCGGAATCCCGGCGGAAGGCCAGTGTGAGTAGCGAAGCCGACGGTAAGCCCGGCGATTTCTCCAACGACCTAACGACTGTGCCTGCGGGTACGGATGCATCTCGAGAGAATGTTAGTTCAGGCTCGGGTCCTGACTCCTCTTCAGGCTCCGGCGAAGCTTCGAGCGGGCAGGGCGAAAGCGGTCCTCTCCTAGATGCGAGCGGTTTGCCCGTCGAGAAGTTTTGGAATCTGCCTAACACGGTCACCATGCTGCGCGTGGGTGTCGTTCCGATTCTGATCTTCTTGCCTTGGGCGCAGGGCCTACAAGGCAGCAAGTTCATGGCCTACGCTTTTATTGTGGCCGCTCTGACGGACTGGCTCGACGGCTATCTCGCCCGTCGCAACGACGGCAAGCACGTTACGCGAATTGGAAAGCTGCTCGATCCTCTAGCGGACAAGTTGATCGTATCGACTGCGCTCGTCATGCTGCTTGCAATTGGTCGCATTCCGCTTTGGGCCTCTGCCATGGTCGTGGTCATCATCGGCCGCGAGTTGGCCGTGACGGGGCTACGCGGTATTGCGTCAAGTCACGGCATGGTAGTTGCCGCTGCGGGACCGGGAAAACTCAAGACCGTTGCGCAAACCTCCGCCATCGCCGCGCTGCTCTTTCACTACGAGACTTGGGGGCTGCCAGCACACAACATTGGTATGACACTTCTCGCCATCGCCACGGCACTCACTTTGTGGTCGGGGTACCTCTACTTTGCCGAGTACTTCGGCGGCACGAGGCAGTCTCAGAGATCTCAAGGCCAGAATTGACCCGAAGCCGCGAGAGCGGCAACTCACTTGCATCGCGTGCGCACCCCGGCGCGAATTGATTCTCTGAACATCCTGAATAGGGCTTCTCCCTGTTCCCCAAAAAGGATCCAGAACATGAGCAAGCTTCAAGATCTACACGGCAAAATCGAACGCCGCGAAGCTGTTATTGGCGTCATCGGCCTCGGCTACGTAGGCCTTCCCCTCGCCGTTGAACTTGGCCAGGCCGGCTTCCGAGTCATCGGATTTGATGTCGACGCCACTAAGATCCGCTCCCTCGCCGAAGGTCACTCCTATATCGGCGACGTTGAGTCAGATGACCTCCAGGCCCAGGTCAACTCTGGGCATTTTGAAGCGACTTCTGATTTCAAGAAGCTCTCCGACGTTGACGTGATCAATATCTGCGTCCCCACGCCGCTCCGCAAGACGCGCGACCCCGATGTTTCCTTCATAGCCAGCGCCGTCAGCGAGATCCGGAAGCATCTCCATGAAGGGCAGTTGATCATCCTCGGCTCGACCACCTACCCGGGAACGACCCACGAGTTCGTTATTCCGTTGCTGACCGGTCCAATCGACGGTCAGAAGCCGATGGTCATCGGCACTGACTTTTCACTCGCCTTCGCCCCGGAGCGCATCGACCCCGGCAACCTGAAGTTCAAAATCCAGAACGTGCCGAAGGTCGTCGGCGGTGAAACTGCATTATGTACCGACCTCGCTTGCGCTGTCTTCGATACCGTCTTCGACACAACCGTCGCGGTTTCTTCGACCCAAGCCGCCGAAATGGTGAAGCTTCTCGAGAACACGTTTCGCGCGATTAACATCGGCCTCGCAAACGAGATCGCACTCATGTGTGAGAAGCTGGACTTGGACGTGTGGGAAGTGATCGATGCCGCAGCGACTAAGCCCTACGGCTTCATGAAGTTCACGCCCGGGCCCGGGCTCGGAGGCCACTGCATCCCGGTCGACCCAGCCTATTTGTCGTGGAAGATGAAGTCCCTGAACTTCCCGGCGCGTTTCATTGAACTCGCCACGGAAGTGAACTCGGGCATGCCCGACCATGTCGTTGATCGAGTAGCAGAGATGCTGAATGAAGATCGCCTCGCTGTGAACGGCGCGCGGATCTTGGTTCTGGGCGTGGCGTACAAGGCGAGCGTGGATGACATGCGCGAGTCACCGGCCCTCGACGTGGTCAAGGGCTTGTTTGATCGCGGTGGCGATATTCGGTACCACGATCCTTATGTGGCTGAGTGTGAGATTGCGGGGCGTCCGATGAAGTCGGTGGATCTGACGGACGAGGAGCTCAAGACGAGCGATCTGGTTGTTGTGCTGACGGATCATCCGGATGTGGATTATGAGCGGGTGGTGAAGGTTGGGCCGCGGGTGTTTGATACGCGGAATGCGACTAAGGGTGTGAAGAACGATCGCGAGAAGATTACCAAGTTGTAATTGGCTCGATCGGGCAGCGGCCGCGGCGCTCCGCCAACAGAGGGGAATGGCTCGGCTTCGCCTGCGCTTTATTTCCCCTCAATTGGCTGCGCACCGGGGCCTTGCGCTCGTTCGGGGTCATCCCCTGATTCAGAAGAGGTGGATGGGGCCAAGTACCTGAAATTGCTGGCTTCGTGCGGGTTTCCGGGGGTTGACTAGAGAGAGTGGTTCGTTTATAAACTGCGGCCCGGAGCGGTGTACCAGTCATCGCATTGAAGCTCAGACCTAGGTTTGGCTTGCCCGGTTAGAAAGTTTGGATTGATGCACGAGTAGCTCAGCTGGTAGAGCATCACGTTGCCAACGTGAGGGTCGCCAGTTCGAATCTGGTCTCGTGCTCCA
>DGPZ01000001.1 GCA_002390675.1 Deltaproteobacteria bacterium UBA4427 | reverse complement strand
AAAGCGTCGAGTCTCTTCCAGTCTGCGAATTTCCCGCAAAAGACGACGACCTTCTCGGCATCTACGGCCACGCTCATTGGTGCACGCGACACGGGATTCGGCGCGCTCGCAAGCTCAACACGACTAAGAACCTCTTCGCGTGATGCATCCCCCGCTGCGTTAGGCGTAAAGACATTTAAGTTGTACCCGTTCGGGGATAAAATCATCTTATCTCGCGGATAGTCTCCAAAGACGTCGGCAAATTTCTCCAGCTGCTCATTAGAGATCGCCGCGCAGGACTCAATTTTCTCCGCCCCCGAAAACACCCCCTCTTCTCTCATTAAGGTGAGGAAGCGCTCTGGGTATTCAGGATCCAAGCCGACTTGCTCATGGGCAAACATCTTAAGGGCTGTTCCGTGAACAAAGCAGAGAATCGGGAAGCGTGACCGTCCGGCCGCCTCTCGTTCCGCATTCAAGCGAGCCAGAACGAGGGGATTGAGGAAGCAATGGTGTGCGACGGCCATAGTGACATCCATACCCTCGGCTTCTTCCGCAGCAGCAATCGCATCTCGCGTGATGCTCGTGAGTCGGTCCACATAACGATCGAATTCGTCATCGCTCATGGAATGGAAGCGATACGAACTCACTGGAGAAACGGATTCGCAAATCGGAACTTCATGGTTGAGTTCGAAGATCCGCACCAATGGATCGTCCGATGTCTGAGTCGTCGAGGGATAGACCGAATAGGCGCGCGTTTCTTGCATACGGTTGTACGCGGCGTGATGCGATTCGTGCAGAATGCCGGAGCCCGGCGCGAACTCGCCCTCGCGCTGCCAGTTATTCGTACCGAGCTGGAAAAATAGTCGTTTGCCCATATTCGCTTTGGGTCTCACCTAGTTATCGAGATGGTATCGCGACTCCGCGAAGCCCTCATGATCGATCGGCCGCCTGCCAAACAACATGAGGTCTCGTGTCGGCGAGTCCCTCCCCAACCGAAGACTTGTGGGCAGCTCGCGCGGCTCGCCGATCGAGATCGTTAACGAGTCCCGGCGTCAAAACGAACCAGGAGCGTCTTGGGCCCGGATATGAAGGTCGAAGCTAGCCATTCCGGCTCTCCCGCGAGTTCGAGCCCCTTGAGCCGGGTAAGGATTGCTCGAAGCATCTCGTCGATTTCGACACGCGCAAGCTGTGCACCAAGACAGAAGTGGGCCCCAGTCGCACCGAAGGCCACGTGATGATTTGGAGTCCGCCCGACATCAAGTCGGTCGGCATCGGGAAAGACCGAGGCATCGCGATTCGCGGAGCCGTAGTAGAGCGCGAGTTTGTCTCCGGCTTCAATATTCTGTCCACCTACACAGGTCGCTTCCTTGGCGGTCCTTCGCATATAAACGACCGGGCTCGTAAATCGGAGAAGTTCTTCCCTTGCTGTCGGGAGAAGTCCATCGAGGTCCGCCTGGAGTCGCGCTAGTTCTGCGGGTCGTTCGAGAAGCCCAAGCATTCCCCCCGCAACGAGATTCCGCGTCGTATCTCCACCCGCATCAACTAAGAGCATAAAGAAAAGAAAGAACTCCATGTCATTCAAACGACGGCCATCGATCTCCGCATGAATCAATCGGGTTGCGAGATCATCTCCGGGCCGCGCCTTTTTTTCGGCAAGAACCTGAGCCGCATAGCCGAACATCTCCGCCCCCGCCGCCGCTTGTGCACCTTCGGGAAGAGACTCTGGCGCGGAGTGAATCGTTTCAGTCAGCTGATACAGCTTCCGACCGTCCGCCAGGGGCATGCCTATCAACTCAGCAATCACATAAGAAGGCAACTCACCCGCTATGTCCGCCACCAAATCGCACTCTCCTCGCTCGATCACTTCATCGATGATCTGCTTCGCAAGCATCGCAATTCGAGGTTGCATATCCCGCGCGGCACGTGGCGTAAAGGCACTGCTCACCAAGCGCCGAAGCTGTGTCTGGTAGGGTGGATCGGACATCAACATCATTTTCTCTTCGGTCGGCGAATCCAACGCGACATCGGCGATCATGATCGAAGGTTCGTTCGAAAAGACCTTATGATTCCGACTAATGGCCCGCACATCTTCGTACCTCGTAATGGCCCAATAGCCCGGGCCTCCGTCACTTTCGGGATGAAAGTGCACAGGATCGTTTTCCCGCAGCCAGCGAAACTGATCATGGGGCTGGCCGCCGTCGTAGCTAGTGGGGTCGAGGAGTGCGATGTCCATGATGATGAAGTCTTCTTTCCGGGAAACGATCCGTTTCGCGTGCAGGAGCGCATGCGACTTCGAGCATGCCTGAATCGCTCAGTAATCGCACTTGTGCAAAACCTGCTACGGCTCGGGCAAAATAATCGCGCAGCTATTCGGTTTCGAGACGCAGTCTGCGCCGGGCTTCCATCAGTCCAGCCTCAGCATTCTCATTTTTCGGATCGAGCGTAAGCAGACGGCCGAATATTTGCTCGGCCGCCGCGAAGCGCCCTGCCGAAAGCAGCACCATGCCTAGATTATCGAAGGCTCTCGGATCTTGAGGACGGAGCGAAACAACCGTCTCGAAATGTGCGATCGACTCGTCAATGCGCCCTTGTTCGAAACGTGCGGCACCTAGACTAAGATGCGCCTCCGGATCACGTGGCCGGAGGCGTACAGCGGCTTCAAAATGCGGCACCGCACGCGCCACATGGTCTGCCATCCAATACGTAGCGCCAAGGTTCAGCTGTGCGCCTCCGTGATCAGGTGCAAGCCTAACAGCCTCGGATAGTTGGAACTCCGCCTCGTCCCGGCGCGAGGGACTGGCCCGCAGCAGCAGCGTTCCCAGATTGAAGCGCGCTAGGTAGTTGTCCTCAGTGACGGCAAGCGCATGCCTGTAAAGCGTCTCGCCGTTCCGCCATGTCGCCACCTGCTTGGGAGTGATCGCAACAAAAATTGCCGCGACGGCCAAAAGGGCCACCACCCCAGCAACCTGCCACCTTGGTCTCCGCATTTCTGCGAGAGCGGCTGCGAGAATGAGCGAGAGTCCCATAGTCGGCAGATACGTATAGCGATCGGCCATTGACTGATTTCCGACCTGAACAATTCCTAGCATCGGAACAAGGACCCCAAGAAACCAGCACCAACCGACCAGTAGATAGGGATGCTTGGCGCGCTGCCACCAGGCCAGACTACTCACGGCCCCAAGCAAAGTGAGATTAAACATCAACCCGGGCGCCCACCGCGAAACCTCAGCAGCGAGCGGCCTCCAGGGATAGAAACACGCGAGCCCGACGGGCCAAGCTGTCGTCCCCAGGTAGCGAAGGTACGCATCGACTGCGTTCAAACCTCGCTCGCCTAGCGGCGCGAAGAACGTGTCGCGCATCGCGCCACCTTCCTTTTGAACGACCAAAGTGATCCCGATCGAAGCCAATACGATCAAGAAGAGCGGGCTCTTTTCAAGCACTCGTCGGAAGAAGGAACTGCGATCAAATAGCAAACCGCCTTCGTTTTCACTGGTACACGTCTCGTCCCCCATGCGCCCCAGTGGCCAATAGTCCAACAACAGCAGGAGGAAAGGCAACGTAACCAGCACGGGCTTCGTCATTAGCCCCGCGAC
The DNA here is from genome assembly GCA_002390675.1 of Deltaproteobacteria bacterium UBA4427. Classification (GTDB taxonomy): domain Bacteria; phylum Myxococcota_A; class UBA9160; order UBA9160; family UBA4427; genus UBA4427. The sequence continues at coordinate 30,373 of DGPZ01000001.1, read as the reverse complement.
CAGTAAAAGAACAACGGCTGCATATCTCGCGACTCCAGGACGGCGCGCATACCGTGTCCATGCAAAAATCGTCGCGAGGAAGAAGAACGCGGCGAGCACGTCCTTCCGCTCCGCGATCCACGCTACGGATTCCACACGCTGGGGATGCAGCGCAAAGACGAGCGTTGCGGCAAACGCGGGCCATAGGGCCCCTGTCCACTCAACGAGTAGAAGAAGAAGCAGAAGGCACACCGCGATATGAATCGCCACATTCATCGCAGCCATTCGACCGGGGTCTACGCCGAAGAGCTCCACGTCGAGCATATGGGAGAGCCACGTGAGCGGATGCCAATTTGCAGCGTGCCCAGTCGAGAATGCCCACTCCACACCCGCAGCAGAGAGCCCGCCCAGCACCTGCGGATTCGTCGCAACGTAGTCCCCATCGTCATAGCCCACGAAATCATGATCCAAAACGCCCGAATAGACGAAGCAGATCACTAAGGCGAGCGCGATCCCGCAAGCCAGGATCTGTGAGCGATTCTCTGCCAGAACAGTGGAGGTCATTAAGGGCACATCTTACCACCCTTCACCGCGAATCGAATTCGCGCTCCGAATGGCAGAAGACTCGTTAGGTGCAGTAGTGTCGCGAGCGCTAGACCCCCAGGCCGAGGGAAGGTGCAGCTCGACCCACGATCATAGGAAGATCGAGATAGGTCTTGATGCCGGAGTCCGCTTCGCAGACATGAGGAATCGCACTCACGCAATGCATCGCCGTGACAACGATCCCATTATTTCGTTCTAGCCCTTCCTCGATTGAGGCAGGGTGCCACCCCTTAAACGTGAGCAGCGTGTCCGGATCGCCCGTTACACCGACTTCGAATCGCTCCCCGCCGCTCCCAAAGCTCCACGTGAGACTCGGGTCGCTGTCGTCCAGTGGTTCGATATTCTGGTCGCCCATGAACCAGTTCACGGCGGCAGTCACAACAGGCTCGCCATCAACGGTTCCCTGCCAGCAGAAACGCTGTGCTGCGACGTGGCCGGGCTGGATCGGCCCAATAGGCGAATCGATCGGCTTCGTCGCGACAGCGATTTCATGGGTGGCCCGCTTCGATTCATCGAGCCGGAACCCGAGACTGTCCGCCACCATATCGATCGACTGATAAAAGCCGCCGCCGAGTAGCTTGAGCATGGGACTCGTTCGCGCCTGCTCCGGCGTCTTCCCGAAGAGCATCATCTCACCGACGATTTCAGGCGCGCCATAGGTCCGGATGTCGGAAAATTCCTCCGCTCGCACGTGAGTGATCGCACGCGAGAGCCCAGACACCATCAGAGGGAATCGTTCGGTGATGCCGCCTGGATGGATGCCCGTCCCGTGAAGTGTCGCATTGCCAGAGGCGCAGGCCTTTTCCACGTCATCCGTGTCGATCCGGCGCGGATAGATCCAACCAAGGGGCGTCACAATATTGAGTCCGGCCTCAAGGATTGCGCAGACTTCTTTCGGGTTCGACATGATCGGGCTGTAGACAACGCAGTCCGCTTCAAGCGACAGCAGTGCATCCACGTCGCGAGTGGCGGTGACCCCAATCGGCTCTCGACCGATCAGCTCGCCTACGTCTTTTCCGTCCTTCGCCTCGCTATGGACCCAGCATCCTACGAGTTCCAGTTCCGGATGATCGAGAACGCCCTCGATCGCCGCTCGCCCGACACCACCTGTTGCCCACTGAATAACCTTATACGCCAACGTTACGACTCCGAATTGAAAGAGACTGCTACCCGACCTTACTAGGCGCCGCGCAACACTTCCCCGGGCAATGCGCCCGTATGCTTTCCCTGCTCCATCACGGTCACGCCATTCACAATCACCGCGTCGTAGCCCGTCGCATCTACATACCAGCGCTCGGTGCTGCCCGGGAAATCAGCCGCGACGAAATGCTCGCCTGCTTCCAAGCGCTCGGGGTCAAAGATCGTCACATCTGCCTTCGCGCCGACACGAAGGGTTCCGCGATCCACAAGACCGTGAACCGCAGCGGGCATTCCGGTGAGCCGCCAAATCGCTTCTTCTAGGCTCAGAATACCGGGGACGTGATCGGTGATCAGCTTTGTCGTGTAATCCGCGCCCACGAAACTAGCGAGGTGCGCGCCCCCGTCGCTGGAACCGCTCATTACGAGCGGCTCCTTAATCGAGTTTGTGACGACATGATCAATGAAGACCCGGGCCTCTTCCGCCATGCGCGTTCCCCAACCCACATTTAGGTCTTCACGTAAGGACACATCCAAGAAGACATCCAGTGCGTCGCCTTTATGTCCTTCGGCCATGAGCTCCTCAACGCTCTTCCCGATCAGCGGCCGATTGGCTTCGTCCTTTACATACTCGACCTCAAGCGTCTCAAGTCCGACCGGCGCCGTGCGGCTTATCGTCGCCATTTCGTGCCGCATGAGATCACGATATGCGGGATCGCGTAGCTTCTCGCAGGCATCTGCAGTCGACATCACGAGTGCGTTCCGCCATGCGGGCATCTCGTCAAACACAAAAGTGTCATCGAGTCGGAGATGCAAAGACAGCTTCTGCGTAGAGAATTGCGGATGCAACCTGACGCCCTGCTCTCGCGCCTCGCGAACGAAGTCGATCGTGTTTTGCCAACCCATCGGATGATCTGCGGCGGGCGATAGCGGGCCCAACTCAATGGCCTTGCCCGAAACTCGCGCCATCTCCATCAGCATCGCGCGGTCCGATTCATCGTGCCCCTCGCTATGGGAACGCGGGATGATTTCGATCACGCCATGGGCGAACTCAGACAGCACGGAGCAGAGCGCAATGATCTCTTCCGGCGTCGCATGGTTTGAAGGAACACCCCGGCCGTCTTCGCCAACATGCAGATCCAGCTGCGAAGTCGAGAATCCCACGGCCCCCTGCTCCATCGACTCCCGGAGCAACTGCTTCATGTCATCGATTTCTTCCGCCGTCGCTTCGCGTTCAGAAGCATCGTCACCCATCACCATGCGCCGAATTGCACAGTGACCGACATAACCGCCGACGTTAAGCCCAAGCTTGCCTTCGAGTCGCGCCCAATACTCGGCAAAATTCCCGCCGGCCCATTTAAAGCCTTCGGCCATCGCCTCTCGCGACATGCCTTCGACCCGCGTCAGCATCCCCGCCAACCAGTCGACATCCTCGGGCTTCGCCGGATAGAGCGTAAAACCACAGTTGCCGGTCAAGACCGTCGTCACGCCGTGCTGCATGGACGGCGAAGCAACGGGATCCCAGTCCAGCTGAACATCATAATGCGTATGCACATCAATGAAGCCCGGGGTCACGACCTTACCCTCGGCATCGATCGTCCGCGCAGCGGTTCCCTCGACGCGGCCGATGCGCTCGATGCGGCCGTCGCGCACAGCGATATCCGCTTGAAAGCCAGGAAGTCCAGTCCCGTCGACTACGGTTCCGTTCTTAATCAGCAGGTCCCATTCAGTGCTTGCAGCCATTTCTTCTTCTCCTTCGATGAACCGAAACTGTAACCAAGCGAGCCGGTTCGACGAACCCTGAAATTCAGTCCGGAAATCGCCCGCCGGGGGCGATCCAAGCTAGAGTCCGCGGCCGTGCGAAAACGAATCGAAACGCTACTAGAAGAACTCGGTCATTTCTCTTACCGCCACGCCTGGGGCGTGATTTTCACCGTCCTCCTTACCATTGGTGCGAGCGTGACCCAGATCCCCCGGATCGAAGTCCGAACCTCCGTCGATGAGTTTCTGATCGAGGGAGACGAGACGAAAACCGATTACGACGACTTCCTTGCGGAGTTCGGCCGCGACGACATGGTCCTCATTGCGCTCGAACCGTCGGAGGTATTCGACCTCGAATTTCTCACGCAATTGCGCGCGTTCCATGAGGCCCTCGAAGACGAGGTGCCGCACGTCCGGGAAGTCAAGAGCCTGATCAATGCCCGCGAGACGCGCGGCGTCGACGATGGCCTGATCGTCGGTGAGCTCTTCGAGGATTGGCCTGAGACGCCAGAAGCGCTCGCTGCGATTCGTGCGCGCGCACTCGCCAACCCGCTCTATGTCGACTTCATTCTATCAAGGAACGCCGACCTAACGATCGTGACCGTCGAGCTCGAAGCCTTCTCCGCCTTCTTCGAGGACGCGGATGATCTCACTGGGTTCGATGACGAAGATTCGAATGAAGGGGCCGCTGAAGATGCGGGCGACCTCGCGCGTCTCTCCGGCGCGCAAGAGGCGGAAGTCGTCAAGGCGCTCTCTGCCGTGGTCGACCGCTTCAACAGCGAGTCTTTCAGGATCTATGCGGGCGGCGCGCCCATCTTGAACGTCCGCATGATGACGTCCCTCGTAACCAACATTGTCGTGTTCACGGGTCTATCCACCTGCCTGATTGGCTTCTTCCTCGTCCTCGTCTTACGTCGGGCAATCGGCGTATTCATTCCGCTCAGCGTCGCGATCCTCTCACTCATCACGACCCTCGGAGCCATGGGCGCCCTGGGTATTCCGGCCATGCCCATCTCAGAGATCGTCCCCTCTTTTCTCCTGAGTATCGGCGTCGGCGCGAGCGTTCATCTGATCGCAATCTTCCTCCAGCGGCTCGAAGCCGGTGATAGCCGCGAAGATGCCGTAGCTGCTTCCCTCGGCCACTCAGGCCTCCCGATCATCATGACGGGACTCACGACCGCTGGCGGCCTCGCCTCCTTCGCCGCCGCGAATCTCCTCCCGATCGCCGTATTCGGAATCGTCTCGCCCCTGGGCATCATCATTTGCTTGCTGCTGACCCTAACCTTGGCCCCTGCTCTCCTTGCAGTGATCCCGATGAAGACGCCGACGCCAGCGGCGCAAACGCCCGGGAATCAAGCGCCCGAACCCGACGGCCTATCCATTCGACTTCTCTCGCGCGGAGGAGAATTCGCGACGACTCACCCGGGAATCGTACTCGGCGGTAGCGGCTTCCTCGTCGTACTCGCCATTCTCGGCATGCTGCGACTCCACGTGAGCTTCGACAATCTTGAGTGGTTCCCCGACGACTTGGATGCAAAAATCGCCTCAAGGAAGCTCGACGAACACTTCGGTGGATCGATGGCGCTTGAACTCCTGATTGAAACCGAAGCGCCTAATGGCCTTCACGACCCCGAGGTCTTGAAGGCAATGGACCGTATGCGCCAAAATTTGACAGGTTTGCAAGTCGGGGCAGTGACCGCCGGTAAGAGCGCATCCCTCGTCGATGTCGTCAAGGAAATTCACCAAGCGCTGAACGAAGGCCGCCCCGCAGCCCGTATCGTTCCAGATGACCGTGCTCTGATTTCTCAAGAACTCATCCTCTTCGAGAACAGCGGAAGCGAAGACCTGCAAGATATTGTCGATAGCGAATTCCGTATCGGACGATTCACAATTCGTCTGCCTATGGTCGACGCTCTCCACTACGGCCCCTTTGGCGATGAAGTCGAACGTATCGTCGAAGACATCTTGCCCGAAGGAGCGACCACAAGCCGTACCGGCATGATGATGGTCATGGGCAGAACCTTCACGGCCTCGATTGACACTATGTTCCGCTCCTACGGAATCGCTTTGGCCGTCATCACCCCTTTGATGATGTTGTTGCTCGGTAGTTTCCGGCTAGGGCTCATCGCCATGATCCCCAACCTCTTTCCGATCGTTCTGACCCTCGGCCTGATGGGTTGGCTCAACCAGCCGCTCGAGATGTTCTCACTTCTGATCGGAAGTATCGCGCTTGGGCTCGCGGTCGACGACACGATCCACTTCATGCACGGCTTCAGGCGCCGCTATTCCGAGACCGGGTCCGTCGAAACCGCCGTGCAGGACACGCTTCGCACGACGGGCCAAGCGCTTCTATTCACGAGCGTCGTCCTCACCTTCGGCTTTCTCATCTATGTCTTATCCGATCTCAATAACCTGACACGATTCGGCGGGTTTACGGCCTTTTCCATCGTGATCGCCTTCCTCGCCGATGTTCTACTCGCCCCCGCCCTCATGAAAGCCACGATTGGCTTCAGCAGCATCCGAAGCCAAATCATCCAGAACGACTAAGTCGAATGTGACCCGAAGAGCGTTATCGTCATTACTTCTCTGGAGAAGCCATGATCGAAGGACGACCGAGTAACACTGCATTTCAAGTCGCTGCGGCGCGCGCGGCCCATCTGCGATTCGACCCCAAGCCACCCTTGTTGAACGACATCCACGCGGAGGCGCTGCTGGATGTCGAGGGTCTCGCCATGATCGAGGGATACGCGGACGGCGGGCCTTGGATCATGCTCGAGAACCGCTTCTTCCTGCCGCTTCGGGCACGCTTCGTAGAAGATCAACTCATAAAAGCCTATGCGCATGGCGTTAGGCAGTTCGTGATTCTTGGGGCCGGGCTCGATTCTTTCGCATGGCGACAGCCTCCTGGGATCAGCGAGCTCCGCCTCTACGAAGTTGACCATCCAAGCACTCAGTCGTGGAAAATGAATCGACTCGAGGAACTAGGATGGACCACCCCGAATAACACCCGCCTCGTACCCTGTGACTTCGAACGGCAGAGCACGTCCGAGGTCCTCGCCAAGACAGACTTCGATCCGACTAAGCCCTGCGTCGTCTCCTGGATGGGCGTTATCTACTACCTTAATCGTGACACGGCAGAGTCATCCCTTCGCGATCTGGCAAAGCTCATGGCTCCTACAAGCGAGCTCATCTTCGACTCAATGTTGCCCTGGGACATGCTGCCCGAGCGGTATCAAATCATTCGCAAGGCGATGGCCGAGTATTTGAACGGGGCAGGTGAGCCCCAGATCAATCGATACGAACCCACCGAACTCGGCCAGGCTGTTGAAGCCACGGGCTTCGCAAAGGCAGAGATCCTTCACCCAGCGGACCTGGTGTCGAGATACCTTGACCCGAGCCAGCTCACCCTAGAAATCCCAGAACGATTCAGGCTGGCCGTCGCGACCCGTTAGGGCGTTGGCACTTCAGTTGATTCGATCCGTTCTTTTCGGTGCGTCAGCACGAGAAGCGCGGGCGTAACAGTCACATCGAGCAAGAACGCTGCGGCGATCGCAAAGGTCGTCAGCGCGCCAACCTGTTGAAGGTTAAGCATCTCTGACATCAGCAGTACGGTGAACCCCATAGTCAGCGCGATTGTAGTAAAGAGCAGCGCACGTCCCGTTGTCTGCATCGTTCGCTCGACCGCCGCCACCGGGTCGTAGCCCTGATGCCGATAGCGCCGGAAGCCAGAGATAAAGTGGATACTGTCATCAACTGCGAGGCCGATCGCTATGCAACCAGCCAGCAGTGTGAACATATCAAGCGGAATTCCCGCGAACCCCATGAGTCCAAGCGTCAGCAAAATGGGCACGAGATTAGGAACCATGCTCACGAGCCCAGATCGCAAGCTTCCGATTAGCAAGATCATAAGCGGCGTGATCAGCGCGAGCGCCAGTGCATAACTCCTAATCATGCTCTCCTGCACAGCATCAACGGTCCTTGCCATTAGACTCGACATGCCCGTGAATTTGACATCTGCCATCTCGCCGATCGCTTCCTGCACCTTCGGCTCGAACTGATCCAGGAAGGGCCCCATAGAGACCCCGTTCGTCCAATACGAACGCACCGTATAGCGGGCGCGGCTGAACTGGCTATCGACGACTTTTTCTAGATCGTCCGACCCGCTGTTCTCAAAGAGCAACAGCTCCTGGGATAGAAGCAAAGGGTCAGAAGGGATCTCATAGTATTCAGGATCATTCTCATTGAGCGCCTGGTGCGTCTCTTTCACGATATCCACGATCGAATTCGTATGAGACAGCCGTGCACCATTGGCCTTGAACTCCTCAGTAATTATTTCAATTTGCTCAAGACGACGCATCAACTCCGGGTCTTTGATGCCGTTCTCTCGTCCCGTGTCTATGACGATCTCGATCGCGGAGGTCCCGCCGTAGCGCTCGCCTAAGAGATCTGCTGCAACGCGATAGGGATGATCATCCGGAAACCAGCTGACGGGGTCGGAACTCGCATAGAGCCGCGTCATCCCGACAAACGCCCCCACGACTAGCACGGCGGTCACGATAACGATCGGCCAAGGATGCCGGGCAGAGGACACCGCAAGCGCTGCCAGAATTCGGTCAACCGCCCCCTCCGCCTTTGCCTCCCGCCCCGACAGCGGCAGAATCGAAAGTAGTGCCGGCAAAAGCACCATCGAATAACAAAGCATCACCACGACCCCGATCGTCGAGATCATTCCCATTTCTTGGATTGGCTTCATTTCTGCTGCCATAAACGAAAGCAGGCCCGCCGCGGTAGTCATTCCCGTCATGAGGATCGGCAATCCGGAATGACGTAATGCATGTTCGAGGCTGTCCGCGCGAGTTCGCCCTTCCCCACGATCCGTCATGAAGATAGTCACGAGGTGAACGGAATAGCTAACACCGATCGCCAACAAGAAGGAAGGGACCAGCTGCGCAGGGGCACTGAATGCAATCCCGAAATAGCTAGCGAGCCCGAAAGTGCTGATCGAAGCGGGTACGACGACCGCGATCGCAAGCAGAACGGCGCCTAAACGCCGAAATAGCACGATCAGCAGAATGCCGATCACTAAGAGCCCGCCTCCAAAGAAGAGAGGTACGTCGCGACCGAGCTGTTGCGTGAACTCGTAAGTCATCATGGTCCCGCCAGCCGCTAGGATCGGAAAATCTGGCCCCGCGTAGCGGTCGATGACATTTTGAATCGCGCCAATCAATTGCGCGTTTTCGACGCCTGAAAGGAAAGGCTTTTTCTTGGTCGCCGCTCCCGCCTCATCCTCTCCGAATCCTTCGAGGTCAAGGTCATCAGAGGCGCTCTCCTCTGGAGTCTCGGTCGCGTATGTCGTGCCGTCGCCGTACACCGCCACTTCAATCCGTACGCCTGTCGAGCCACCATCGCTCGACAGCACCCCCGTCTTCACATAAAAAGGCGTTGATAGAACACGATCACGCAGCGCGATCAGTTCGGCCTCCGTCGTCGGCATATCATCGAGCAGGTCCTCGACGACCAGTTCGTCGCCACGACCGTACGTCGAGCGAACGTTGACGAGACTCGTCAGGTCTTCGAGAAAGGGGACTTCGTTTTCTAGATCTCTATGAAATGCTGCGAGCTTAGTCAAAAACTCAAGGTCGAAAATTTCAGGCGGGGTGATCGACAGCGTCGAAATCTGATCTTGGCCGAAGTCTTCTTTAAAGGCGTCATAGCGGGCGCGGACCGGGTCATCCTCGAAGAGGAAATCCTCGGAAGCCATCTTGATGACCATGGAAGGAGCGAAACTTCCAAGCACGATCGTGACGACGGTCATCGCCGCGACCAAGGACCAGCGATGTCTCGCGACGAAATGGGCCCATTCCCCGAGCGCATCTTCTATCCGAAGACGAAGCGGTTGGTTCGATTCCGTCATTTTTTTCTCGTCTGCCTCATCTGTACCGATTACGCGAGTGCGATGCTCGATTCAAAGTAGGGCCTTAGGCTCACTCCGCCAGATCTCTTCGGCGAAGGTTGAGCATGTCAATCCAGACCACGATCCGCACCCAGTCAGGCCAATACGACGGAAGTGATTCGTACCGGTTCGCCTAGTAGTCGGTGCTCGACTAATCCGATGCGATCGATCGTCCCAGAACCAAAGTGATCGGATAGGACGGACTGCTCGATCGACGTGCGCCTCTCCCTAGACTCGGCGCCAGGTATAACCGCTCGGCACCAAGAAGAGCGCTGCCGTCAGCGCGCCGGGTTCCGAAGAGTCGGCTTCATATAATTGCGATGCGGCTCGGACATTGCGGTGGAGCCGCTCCTGTGGGGGTTTCACTACCGAATCGAGCTTATACTCCGAGCCTGCTTGCTATGCACTTTCGTTAGGCGTTTGCTCGTCCGCCTCGAAGCAGCTTGCCCGAATGGGTATGGGTCTCTTTGTCGTCTTCGATCGTGACCTGTCCATTGACCACGACGTACCGATAGCCCGTTCCCGCAGAGGCGACGCGATATTCATCTCCCGGCAAGTCGTGACGGAAGTTCGGGAACTCGTAGTCGAGCTTCTCGTAGTCGTAAACGATGATATCCGCTGCCGCACCTTCGCGAAGCGTGCCTCGATCCTGGAACCCCGCACAGAAAGCCGGGAGCGCACTCAGTCGCCAATGTGCTTCCTCGAGAGTCAAAAACGAATGTTCTCGAACGTATTGGGAGATCAACTCCGTCGCATAACTGCCGGCGGCGAGATACTTGAGATGCGCGCCCCCGTCTGAAAGTCCCGGGATGACCCACGGATTGTCGAGCAGCTGCTTGATGCCCTCGAGGCCAATATCAAATTGCGGCACTTGGAAGCTTGTCTTGAGATCGTCCGAGACGACAAGGTCGCAGATTGCGTCAACGACATGGACGCCGCGCTCTTCCGCAATTTCAGTGATGCTCTTGCCTATGTACTGCTCGTTCTCACTCTTCGCGACTGAAACGACTCGTGCCTGGGCGATCCCGCCGATGAACGGGACCTTCAAAGGCTCGGCCCTCAAGCGATCCCGTGTGGCCGGATCTGCCAGGTTCTTGAGGATCGTTTCATTGGCAACTTCAGGTCCGGCAACCTCGTCCCAAACAGGGCCCCAGAGATCCCAATAGTCAAAGGTGAACAGAAGCGGAGGGTTTTGAGTGATCCCCTGCCCGTAGATTCGCAGGCCCTTTTCGCCACATGCCTCAAACCACTCGAAGAGATTCTTATGCATCTCAATCATCATATTCGACGCCGGCAGCGCCTGATAAATAATCGGCGCACCGGAAACCTCGGCGAGCTCTTCCCAATGTTCTCGGGGCATCGTCGCTCCCGAGAGCTCAATAAATCCTTCACCGCGCTCGCCTAACACTTCAGCCAAAGCAATTTGTGTCTCTGGCCACATCACGTCGGAGGGCATAGGCGTGCCGTCGAAATCGGACTGCGCGGCGCCGCCTGCGGTCGGAGCCTTAGGATCGCCGGGCGTACCGAGGCTCTGCGAAGACCATCCGCAGGCGCCAGCATCCATAGCCTCATTCAACAACCGCTTCAGCTCTTCGGTCTCTTCCGCAGTCGGCTTTCGACCCGACTTCGCATCCTCGAGACCCATCACCCAGATAAGAAGCGGGTTCACTCCGATATAGGGAAGCAGGTTCACCGCCTTAGGAACGCGGTCGATGCTGTCGAGCATCTCCGGATAGCTTTCCCAATCCCAAGGAATTGACGCTTCCATGGTCGCCATCGGAATCGCTTCTACCTTCGTCATCGATTCCATCGCTCGGTACTGCAGGTCCTTCTTACACGGCGCGAACCCGAAGCCGCAGTTCCCGACCACGACCGAAGTCACGCCGTTCCAACCAGACGTCGTTAGGTAGGGATCCCAAAAAACCTGAGCATCGTAGTGCGTATGCAGATCGATGAAGCCGGGCGCCACAACGAGACCATCGGCTTCGATCTCCCGCGTCGCCTGCCCCGGCTTGATCCGCCCCATGCGCGTGATCTTGCCGTCCTTGATGCCAACGTCGCCCTTGTACCGTGGGTTTCGTGCGCCATCGACGATCATGCCGTTGCGGATAACGATATCAAATTTGGCCATGGGTGAATTCCTTCTGCGGATTGCCGGGAGAGCGAAAATAAAACCAAAGCAGACTCTAAATCGAATAGACGCACCACGAAAGGGGCTACTTTGGCTCTCTGGCGGCCGTTTACAGCCGGTTTTTTAGCCCCTCCAGGCCTGCGCGTGGGCGAGGCGCTTGTGCGCCTACTGCCCGATGACCTCGTCCATCAAAGGCACCTCGCTCAGGATTCGACGATCTCCGGAGCTCCGACATGGCGAGCGACCAGGGATCGAAACTGCCCCCGCCCCGCCCCCAATCGCACCAAATCTGCTTTTGCGTAGCGTGCTCCTGCAGCCGAGATGGGCTTCGCATCACGAGCCTTCATATGCGCCTCGCAGACACGCTCGAGCGAAATAAAGCTACCGACTGCCTCCGCCACCGTGCGACCGCCTGTCAGGAGTCCATGGTTTGCAAGAATCACCGAACGGTTCGCACCCATCGCCGCAGCAATTCGCTTTCCGCCCGCCGTATCTTGGACCTGTACCTCTTCGTCGTCAAAGAGCGCATGATCTTCGAAATAGAGGCACGACTCCTGCGTGATCGGAAGGATAGGTCGACGCTCCGTCGAAAACGGCGTGCCCCAGCCCGTATGCACGTGCGCCGCACTGACTAGATCAGGCCGCGCTTCGAGGATCGGGTGATGAATAAAGTAAGCTGCCTCGTTGATCCGACTCTTGGCCGGCCCCTCCACGATCTCTCCATCAGGCCCGACTAGCACGAGCTCATCCACATGAGCAGCGTGAAAAGATACGCCTTCTCGCAACAGCCAGAAGCAGTCCGTCCGTTCGGGGTCGCGACCGCTCACATGACCGTCGCCCGTATCGCCCCACCTCTGAGAGGCAAACAAGCGGTAGCCGAGGGCCACGTCTCGCTTGCGTCGCGTACGAATTTGTTCCGGGGTGAACCGGGTTTCAATCTCTTGGCCGAGGCCTTTAGTCGCTTCCGCCGTATTCGATTTGTTCATCGGGCATTCGTCCTTTTCTCAGTTCCCGCCCAGAGACATTCGGCATGAGGGGTTGCATCTTCTCAGCAGAATCCGAACCACGAGCAGCTAACGAAACTCGACAATACTTCAGGTCGAGTCCCCGACACATCGTGCTCAAGACCTAGTCGAGGTCTGGCCGTCGATCGAACCAGGGCTGAGCCTTTTCCAGCTGGCCCGCTAAACGAAAGAGCGTGGCCTCGTCGTTCATTCGGCCAAGAAACTGAATTCCAATCGGAAGCCCGCCTTCATTCCAAGCCAGCGGTACCGACATAGCCGGATTCCCCGCCGCGTTCGCAAGCTGTGTGAAGCCGATACTCGCAAGCGTCGCAGCACCCTGCTCTTCCCGGTCCGGATTCGAGAGCGACAGTTTCCCAAGTCGAAGCGGCGGCGTCGCCATCGTCGGGGACAAGATGACGTCATAGTTTTCCATGTGCGCGCCAAGTCGCCTGCCGATTTGATGGATCCTTCGCACAGCACGGGCATAGTCTGATGCGGATCGAGCCGCCCCAAATTGCGCGATCGCCCAGGTTCCAGGTTCGACATCTTCTTCAACGAGTGGACGACCAAGAGCATCCGCACGTTCAGTCATTGCGTTCAGTGTATCCGTCGCCAAAAGCGTGACTGCTGCGCGACTAAGCTGTTCCGCGCCCGCATCGAAGGGCGCTTCAACAACTTCATGTCCGAGCGATCGGCAAAGATCCTCCGCTTCCGCGAGCGCGTCGAGACAATCATCATGCGTGGCCATCCCGTTCCACGCCTCCGCCTGCACCGCGATCCGCAACTTGCCGGGCGCTTCGCTCACTTCATCAAGGAAAGGCCGAGCGGGAGGCTGTGCCGCATAGGGCGCGCCTAAATCAGGGCCGGCCGTCGCGTCCAACAACGCCGCACTATCCCGTACAGACCGGGTCACCGCGTGCACGACGCTCATACCGCCCCAACTCTCACCGCGTGTCGGCCCACAAGGCGTGCGGCCGCGAGTCGGCTTCATACCAAATAGGCCGCAACAAGCGGCGGGAATTCGAATGGACCCTCCGCCGTCGCTCGCATTCGCAAGCGGCAGGTACCCCGCGCTCACAGCCGCAGAAGCGCCGCCAGATGATCCACCGGATGTATGTTCCACGTTCCAAGGATTCGCGGTCTCGCCGAAGACTCGCGACTCCGTACTCGTCGTCAATCCGAATTCTGGGGAATGGGTCTTACCGAAGACGACGAGTCCCGCGCGGCGATAGCGTGTGACTAGTTCGCTTTCGATGTCTGGAACCGAGTCTTCAAAAAGACGCGATCCGTTCGTTAGGCGAACACCGGGCCAGGCAAGATGGAGGTCCTTTAAGAGGAAGGGGACCCCACGAAAGGGCCCCTTCGGCAAACCCTCCGAGATCTGCGCTCGGGCCTCCTCGAACATCCGAATCACGACTGCCCTGTAGCGATCGTCTCGATTGGAAAGGCGCTCGATCGCGGCTTCAAGAACGGCTCCCGCCTCGACTTCACCCTTCTCGATCAGCGAAGCCAATCCCAGTCCGTCGTACGCTTCGTAGTCCTGCATTCATCGCTCCCCGGGATGATCGCCCGCGGATCGCGGTCAAGGGCGCTCGCCCAGGGCGAGTATCCCGCCCGTTACCCAAGGAAGCAATGAGTACAGTAAAGCCTATTTGTTGCCTATTACGCTGCCGTCCGGAACGTGGACCTGTTCTGACGTTTCGTTCACCAACTGGGCCTCACCTTCGAACACAACGCCCGCACCGAAGGAATGGTCACCGACGACCCGCAACCGTCGACACTTCGCGAGTGACGGGGGGCCCTCCGCGAAGCGCTCCGCGAGCTTGTCCACAGTTCCGTAGAAGCGCGTATCTAAGTCGATCACGAGATCACGCCGCGACTCCCGTTCAGCCAGAACCATTCGCGAATCAATCGTCACCTCGTAAGCATCGGACCAAAGCATCAACAGTTCATTAGTAGTCTTCACCGGTGCGAAACGATCCCGCGGAACGACGATGGCCTGTGCACCTTCGAAGCACTCAATCGCGGATCCCATAGCTGTTTCGAGCTGAAAACAACGCGGACTCGTGTCGTCCGACACCGAGACTCGCTTCTCGTTCGCGATAATCGGCAGCGCTAGGCCACCTGGGGACGCATCGAGTTCGCGTGACAGGGCTTCGAGATCGAGCCACAGGTTATTCGTATTGAAGTAGCGATGCTTCGCAACATCCTGGAATGAAATCAGATCCTCCTCTTTGCATTGTGCGACTTCACGAAGCATTAGGCGGCCGTTCATTCGCGCGAGATGTCCGCCTTTTCTGTCCGCCTCGGTCCGCTCCGCGACTTCCATGGCGAAAGGGATTTCATTCGCTGCGACCCAGCCCAAGACTTGCGCGTCGAGCACGGCTCCAAGGTTGTCAGCATTCGAAATAAATGCCCAGCGAATCCCCTTGGCGAGCAGCTGATCGAGCATCCCGGAGCTCTTCAAGGCGATATAGAGATCACCATGCCCGGGCGGACACCATTCGAGGCTTTCGTCCGCGGCCCACTCGACGGGTGCCCACGTATCGGTATCGATTCGAGGAACTCTGTGCTGCAAGAAATCTAGAGGAATATCCGTCGCGAGGTCTTCGTACTGAGCGAGCGCGGCTAGAGTTTCGCCGCGCGTTCGGTAGCTATTCATGAGCACGAGCGGCAGCTCGCTACCCCAAGATGCCCGCTGCGCCAAGGTTTGACGCGCGATGAGATCGAGGAAGCTGATCCCTGCTCGAACGGGCAAAAGGCTCTTCGCCCGAGAAAGCCCCATGCTCGTCCCGAGGCCACCATTCAGCTTGATGACGACGGCACGGCTTGCGGCTTTGCGGCCGACTTCTTCGTATTCACGAAGCCCCTCGAGGCTTTCGAGTGCGGCAACGGCTTCAATTTGGTCCTCACCAATCGTGGTCGCACCGCCCTCTGCCACGAAACGCACGGCGCGGCTGAAGGATTCGATCGCAATCGCAGGCAATCCGCCTAACCGCATCTTCTTTGCGAATCGATCGAGTTGCACTTGATCCATCTAGAGTCGTCTCCCGCATCGCGGGCTGTCGCGCCGCTCTGCATGCTTCGTCTTACTGAGACGACTTCTTTTGGCGGTTATTGAAAATAATGCAGATTGTCAGGACTTTCCGCCTAGTCGCTCGGTAGTTCTCCCCAACTCCACCGCGCTCGCCAAGGTGCTTATTCGCATCCCATGCGAGAGCTACAGCCTGGCTAAAGACTCCACTCAACGCGGCCCCTACATCCGCGGCAGGCGCCGAGTTCGGCACCACCCCGAGCAGAACTAAGAGCGACTAGGGAGCCAAGAGAGAGCCACGAACAGAGTACCTACATGGAGTCGGATATCGGGCTCTGATCTTGGGCGGAAGTGCTTGGCCGCTCGCTAAATCGCCGCCGCTGGATTCGCAAGTGCGACCAGCGCGTGCTCAAATTCGCCGGTCGGCCGACACAGGTCAAACCGCCGCTGCGTCGATCACTTCCGGCCTTAAACGTCGTGAATCGAATCGATTCGACACGCGGACAGATAGAACTCGGTGCAGTCGGATCGTCTGCGGGGTCTGAGGGATAGAGTGAGGCGAGACCTCCTTCTTGATAGGTGCGTACGGTGCGACCGCAGTCGACATAACGTGATGGCTTATTCGCCTTTGCCGCCAGGTCGCTCGATCGATGCAAATCTACGCGCACGAATCGCGATGCCTTTTCGAGGGTCGAGACGTGGAAGGAGCTTTCCTAAAGTCGACGAATCAGCTCACTCCAGGCCGCGTCAAAGGGAAGTGAGACAACCGTTTAGACCACGCTTGCCCGCGCCGTAGGCGGCTCGTACGTCACTGTCGAAACGATCGAGCGATCCGGCGCACCACAGCCCAGAGTGGATGTGGATACGAGAGTTAGGGAGAGAACGACGAAGAGCCCCTCCGTCGCGGCGCGAAGAACCAAATTCTCTTGGGGGCGAGTCAATTTCGAAACAACAGCGCCTCTTCGCGGCATCGATCATTGGAGAGCGCGACGATCGGCGCTCGTCCAAGATCGCGCCACAAGATCCCCGAATCCGAGCTCCACGGCTAGCGAAGAGCCAAGTTCGTCTCGAAAGGTTTCAGCGCTGCCAAGAAAGCCAGGTTTCGAAGAGGCGCTTCACCCTCGGTGTCAGCCGCGTCCGCGTGTAGGCACCCGCAGCCCGCTTTATCGCTTCGCCCTGAGTCGGATATGGATAGATAATATTCGTGAAGGCCCCGAGCCCGATCCCATTCTGTATAGCCATCGTGAATTGCGTGATCAGATCGCCGGCGTGAGCCGAAACAACTGTCGCGCCAACGATCTCATCGCTGCCTTTCTTGACGTGGACCTTAACGAGACCCTCTTCCTGCCCATCCGTCACTGCGCGGTTGGCTTCTGCGATCGATACTTGATAGGTGTCGATCTCGATGGATCGCTCTGCTGCATCTCGTTCATAGAGCCCAACGTGCGCAATCTCCGGTGACGTATACGTGCACCATGGCATAACGAGATCCGACAATTTCTTGCGTCCCAATGGCCCCACAGCAAAGAGCGCATTCTGAACAACAATCTTGGCGGCGGCATCAGCGGCATGAGTGAACTTCCATTCCATGCAAACATCACCCACTGCCCAGATTCGCTTGTTGCTCGTCCGCAGCGAATCATCGACCTCGACGCCCTTTTGCACGTCGTAAGCCACGCCCACGGCTTCCAGTCCCATATTCTCGACATTCGGTGCTCGCCCAGCACCGACTAGAATTTCGTCGACGATGAGTTCACGCGTTCCCTTTGCGGGACACGTCAGATAAATCACTCGCTCATCCCCGCGGCGCTCGATGCGATTGATCGCGCATTCAAAGATCATTTCGACGCCTTCTTTGACGAGCTCATTCTGCACGATTCGAGCCGCATCTGGATCCTCACGCGTGAGAACCTGATCCATGCGCTCCAGGATGTGCACCTCGGATCCAAGTCTTTGAAACGACTGCGCGAGTTCACACCCAATCGGTCCCGCACCAATCACTGCGATCCGTCGCGGCCGTTCCGTCAGCGAGAAGACTGTCTCGTTGTCGAGATAGCCCGCGTCGGCCAACCCTTCGATCGGCGGTGCAACCGCACGAGCCCCCGTGGCGATCACAGCCTTCTTGTATTCGAGAACCTGATCCCCAACCTTGATGTGACCCTCTCCTGCGAAGCTCGCCTCGCCCAGGTAAATGTCGATGCCGAATTCCTCTGAGTAGCGTTCGGCCGAGTCCTCCTTGCTGATACGGGCGCGGATCTCTCGCATTCGCCGCATCACTTCACCGAAATCACCCAGGTCCGTATCGCTAGCCGGCATGCCGAATTGCCGCGCCTCGCGCGCTTCATGCACGATCTGCGCGCCTCGGATCAATGCTTTCGAGGGCACGCATCCGACATTTAAACAGTCGCCACCCATTAGGTGACGTTCGATTAAAGCAACTCGGGCTCCAAGGCTAGATGCGACCAAAGCTGTAATCAGTCCGCCAGTTCCGGCCCCCAAAACGACGAGATTGTATCGCCCGTTAGGCGTCGGATTCTGCCACGTCGGCGGATGCACGTTGTCGATCAAAAGCCGATTCCATTCGTCCTGTGGTTCCATCTTGATCACTGAGGCCATTGGGCTTCCTTCGATACCAGCCGCGTCGGCTAGTGGTGCAGTATTAGGTGGTCGGCCGCTCAATTCGCAGAACGTTGCGGGCAACCTCTAAAGAGGTTCTGATTCCGCCGTCGCTTCATCCAGAGCCGCTCGCGCAATCTTGGTCACGTAATACGTCACAACTGCCGTGGCGACGAGCCCTAAGCCAAGCACGAGCCAACCGGCCAATCCTCGCTCGACATCGGCCCCCCCAGCGAGTGCCGCTACATCTCCGATCAACTTGCCCGTATAGACGTAGAGGAGCGTTCCAGGAAGCATGCCAAGGGAGGCGACGAGATAATCTGCGAGCTTCACCTGAGTGAGGCCGAGCGCGTAGTTGAGTAAGTTGAATGGAAAGACCGGTGATAGTCGGAGAAGAAAGACAATCTTGCGGCCTTCGCCCCCGACCGCACGGTCTATGGCCGCAAAGCGAGCATCGCCTTCAATCCGCTTCTCAATCGCCGCCCGCGCCCCATGTCTCGCCAGAAGAAAGGCGCCCGTCGAGCCAAGAACAGCAGCGATAAAGACATAGGTCGTGCCTTCGGCCAAGCCGAAGATCGCTCCGGCCGCGAGCGTTAGGACGGAGCCGGGAACGAAACCTATTACGGCAACCGCATAGCCGACCACAAACGCAATCGGACCAAGAGGACCCAGCTCTCCGACCCACTCCGCGAAGCGAGGAACGTAGGCCCCGGCAGTCCGCCCGAGCAAAATCACACCGACTAATAAAAATGCTCCAATGACCCATCGCAGGATGGGCGGCAATCCGCCCTTCTCCTCCGTCGCAGCTGTCGGAGCATTGGCATTCTTCTGATTCGAAGATTCATCGTTGGACATGAGCGGATCCTATCTCCTCAATGCAGCGAACGTGGTGCCCTTTAATTCCCGATACGCGCCGGCAATCCCTTGTGTCGAGGATTAGTACGCGCCCACGAAGGATTCGGGAACGGCCTGGGCTCGAAAAGAACGTAGATTCCCATGACGCACGGTCGAATCGCCCCGCTTAAATCAATCGCACGCGGCCCGGGCCCAAATCTCTCCGGTCGCAGCAACCGCTTCTATGGACACACGCCAACTCATTGCCTCAAAGAGCGCCTCGATTTCGTGTGCAGCCGAGCTCTGCTGAAGCGAATATGCCCCTTGGACCCCTGCTCGAATCGACACGATCTTTCCCTCATCCGCGTCGCCCCTGGAATCGGCTCTCACCTGCCATCTGAGCGAGAGCCTCACAGCACCGACGCGAACCAAGCGATGCGCGGGCTTCGTCACCACAAGATCGATCTCACTCTCGGGCGGCGCACTCGCAAACGCGAAATCGACAAGATGAACCAGCGCATCAAGAGTTCGAGAAACGTCGTCGAGCACGAGACTCGGATCGATATCCGCGCGCAAAGTCTTTCCGGACGCAACATGGCGCTCTCTCGCATCAAGAACGACCACCTCGATCGCGCGGGCGTCTGCGCCACAACTTTCACCGGACTGGTTCATTCAAAGCTCCGAGATGAGAGCCTCTAACAGTTAGCACGGCACCTGCTCCTTCGGTTAGGGAGAAACTGAGCGGCCCTGTGTGGCATAACGTCTAACGTCGTTCATCTCACCGCCCCGCACTACGCAGTCGCGCGCCTGTAGAGCCACCACTCGACCACGGAAACAGAGGCCTCGTACGTCGTGACCAACCCCGTAAACAGCGGCAGATGGGCGACATTTAGTGCCCAAATCGGGCGCACTGCCAGCGCCGTGTCTCGCTCAGACCTGATTCTTCGACGCCGCATCCCGGGCGACTCGCGCCGACATTACGAGCGCAATCACGATCACGCCGAGCCCCATCCCGAAGAGCACGTTTCGAACACCGTAGATATCCGCGAGGTAGCCGAGGGGCGCCGCCGTCAAACTGAATCCGGCGAAGGCAATAAAGGTCAGAGACATCACTCGGCCCATATATCTCGGATCGGTCTCGCGTGCGATCACAGCGCCATTCAAGGCATGAAAACCGCCACTGGCTGCTCCTACTAAGAAGACCGCAACCAGCCCCGAAATAAATCCAGGCGCCAGACCGAAGAGCAGCAAGGCGACCCCAAAGGCAACACCGAGAGCAGAGTAAACCCGCGTCGCTTGAGAGGAATCCGCGAAGCGCGCAGCCCAAAGGCTTGCGGACAATGCACCTAACGCCGAGACCAATGCGACTTCCGCGACCTGCTCCTTCGGTCGGCCTAACTCAATCTCGAGCCATCCCGCCGTGAGCGCCACATAGGGGAAGCCCGTCAGCATCACCGTAACAAAGAAGATCAGCAGGTTTCGCAGACGGACATCCTGCCAGGCATATACAAGCCCCTCGCGAAGGTCCGCGAAGACATGTGTGTCTGCGACGCCCGCCCTAACAACGGACTTGGGCAGAAAAAGCAGCGCTAGTGCGGATAGGACATAGAGCACTCCCATCCCGAAATAGGCACCGGCCGGACCGAGAGACTCAACAGCGAGAAAGCCTCCCGCGACAGCTGGACCGGCCACGCGGGAGACCGTATTCGAAACGTTCGTCATCGCCATCGCGTTTCCGCGAAGCGTGTCTGGCACCAAATCGACGACCAGTGCTTGGCGGGCCGGACCGATGAAACCGAAAGCGGCTCCCATGATCGTGGAGTTGATCACCAGATTCGTAATCGTGATCGCGCCGCCTGCATAAAGCCAGCCAAGATTGATCAAGGACAAAGCCGAGATCAGCTGCCCCACCGCGATCACTCTTCTTTTCGGTAGGCGATCCGCGTACGCCCCTCCAAGGGGACCACACATCACCATGCCGAGACCTTGTCCCGCAATCGCACCGCCGACAGCGCCATTCAGTCCGGTCAGCTCGAAGGCCACGACGCTCTGCACGATCGTGGACATGAAAAATGCCGTGAATGAGAAAAGCGTTCCGCCGAAGAGAACCCGAAAGTTCGGGATGCTAAAAGCGGCGAACGATCCGGCTGGGGCTCTCGACATCGGCCGAGCTTACCACCCTATGTCGCAACAGCCCGAGGCCCCATGAGGGCCGGAAAGACGCCCTACGAGTTGCCTGCGAGCTCAATAGGCTGGAAAAACTATCTATCACTCTCGGCACGCGTCCCCGCGGTTGGCGGATCCTGGGACGGGCGCATGAGTTCTCCTTGCCGAGCACGTTGCTCGGATGGGACGCCCATCCCGCGACGGAAGAGGCAATTGGAGCGACCCGGTTTCCGGCTCTGAGGGTGCCTGGGCTCGAATAGTTCCTAGGACGGATCGCCGGGGGCCCCCCGCGCAAAAAGCCTCCAGGCGGCTCGTCAGATCGCCTGCCCTACTCCGAAGTCAAAGGCGCGTTGACACCCCTGCGAGGCCCCTGTAATTTGCGCCGTTCTCCGACGGCGGGCGTAGCTCAGTTGGTTAGAGCGCCAGATTGTGATTCTGGAAGTCGCCGGTTCGATCCCGGTCGCCCGCCCCATTTACACTATCAAATTCAAGCACTTACAGCGCTTCGCATTTGTTCCGGGGCTACATGGGGATAGCCTGGCCCCATGAACACCCCCATCGCCGAATTAGATGGATTGCATCCAACGGCGGCGACCACTTCGAAGTCGACCTTCGCGACCAAGGAAAGATCACATACGCCACGCTCGAAGACTGGGGGCATGACTCAGCTAAACGCGGGCTTTCTCCAAAGTCGAGCAAGAATTATCCAAGCGCGTTGCGAGCGGCGTGCGTTTGGCTAGTTAGGCGTAAAGAGATGAAAGCCGGCCGGGCAAACCACCCGCTCATATACCTCGCCTGCGCCCGCAAGTGTGTTCCTGAACGCACGAACGCCGCGCATCCACGAAGTGTGGTCACGAGGCGTTCGACAAACTCCCGAGCACCTAAACCGTCAGACTCTCGAAACGTTTGAGTCTAGTGCCCGCCGAGCGGGTCCACCCAGATGTACTTCGCCGGGCGCACCACGAGCTGCTTGAACGGCTTGTCGATTTCGTGCGGTCGCGTCACAAGAACGATCGGCGCCGTTACCAGGAAAAGGCCTGTACCTACTAAAAGGCTTAGAAAGCCTGCAGGACGCAAGATCATTACATCCACGACGGGTGAAGCGTTTGCCGCATCGCCTTGCGAGACGTCGCCTGCAACAGCCGTCTGAGAGAGGGGCATCGTGAACATCAAGGTCGCGGCCGTAAGGGCCAATATTCGTCGGAGCCGGTTGGACATATCATGTCCTCCAAATGCTAGTCTCGGGCCTCATCGACCAACACAGCGCCTGGCTGAACCCCTCCCCTCCCTGGAGCAGGCGTTTCCCACGGCATTTGAAATATTAGGCCCCACGCAGCGCTTCCCCCGAAAAGCCTAATCGCCGACGCGGAGCCCCCTCCCCCGACAAACATCGCCGTTCACCAACCGGCAATCATTCACGAAAGAGAAGCCCTCTGATGGCTAATTGGCTGGCATTCACACGCGCGCACTGCTCGATCTACCGAGGCACGCGAGGACTCATCGGTGGCAATCTGATCGGAATCCAGATGTTGCTGCTGACCACCCGCGGGCGAAAGACAGGCAAGTCCCGAACTCTGCCCCTCGCCTATGTCGAGTACAAAGGGGAGTTTGTCGTCGTCGCCTCAAACGGAGGCGCGGAGAAGCCCCCAGCCTGGTGGTTGAATCTAGGCGCCGCGCAAACCGCAGAGATTCAGGTGAGGGGTGAACGCTTCGCAGTCGAGTGGGCGCACGCCCCGCGCGAAGAACGCATGGATTATTGGCGCAAGCTCCAAGCCGCCATTCCGGCTTACCGCATGTATCGAACGAGGACTGATCGAGAGATTCCGATCATTCGTTTGCAGCGCTGTGCGAGCGACGCCGCTTCTGGCTGGCAGACGCGAGATATTGAGCAGTAATACTCAGGAGGCCGTCTTAGCCGAATTTTTCCGCTAGATATCGCACGATGTCGACGCTCTCGGGCAACCATTCGACTCGCCCATCTTCATGGTCGATCCGAAGCACGGGTACCGTCCCTCGCCCCATGGCTTCCATCAATGAGCCGCGATGCTCCGAGTCCTGCATCGTGTTCCGCAGCGGAATCTCAAGCTCAAGCTGCGAAATCGCGCCGAGCACCCGCGCACAGAAGGGGCAGCTGGGATAGCCGTATAGCGAGAGGCCGGCGGTCCCTTGCGATTGTCCTGAATCTTCCGTTCCCATCCTGCTCTGCTCCTCGCGTAGTCCGTGATTCATCGACACCGGTTCGGCGCGCGGTCCTATTTGGCCCGACCGACTCTTAGCGCGCGGATTCTAGCGTCCCTGCGAGGAGCGGTCTGCTGGTCGACGAATCCCCGTCTCCAAATGCGTTCCGATTCGTTCCATCCCGAAGTCGGAGCGACAGAATCCCGACGGTTCGGGTGCACGTGTCTCGTCCCCCCCTCCATCTCGTCGCGACCGAGCCGACCGTAACTACCCGACGCCGAAAGGATTTTCGAAAAAACCTGCAAATCTTTGGGGGATGGCACGCTTCCTGCTCTTACCCCCATGTCGGCGACGTGCATTGAGTGCGACCGCGAGACGGGGGGAACGATGGACGACTTCGCGAGTGATTTTTCCAAAGAGACAGCCAGCTGGCTGGAAGACCGATTCGAGTCGGGGCCGCAGATCGAATGCGAGCTCGGGTCTCTCATTGCGGCCGCTTCCGATTGGACCGAAGACGAGATGGAGATGGACGACTTCGTTTGTGGCTTAGTGGAGTCCGGCCAGATCGCTCTTCAAATCGGATAGACCCCTCCGATCGAGCGGATCCTCTCGACTTCCCGTGGCTCCGTCGGGCATTTCGGATAGGCTTGCGCCTCTTTTGATCCCCCGCGCAAGCGCAACTCGAGATGGGTCCGATTCATGGCACGACTAAACGACAACTACCTCAAACTGGCCGCAGGCTACCTGTTCCCCGAGATCTCTCGGCGTATGAACGTCTTTACGGCCGCGAACCCCGACGCCGACATCATCAAGCTGGGCATCGGCGACGTGGTGCTCCCGCTTTCGAGCTCGGTTCGCCAGGCGATGCACGATGCCATCGACGAAATGGCGACACCCGACGGCTTCCGCGGCTACGGCCCCTCCGAAGGCTACGACTTCCTTCGAGAAGCAATCGCAGAGAATGATTTCGGCTCCCGCGGCGTGCGGATCGACCCAAGCGAAATCTACGCTTCGGATGGCTCCAAGTGCGACTCCGCGAATATCCAAGAGATCTTTGCAGACGATTCCACCCTGGCCGTTTCGGACCCGGTTTACCCGGTCTACGTCGACACGAACGTGATGGCGGGTCGAACCGGCGCGCCCGACGAAAACGGACGTTATGCAGGGATCGAATATTTACCTTGCAGCGAAGAGACTAACTTCATGCCGGCGCTCCCGGATAAGCCCGTCGATTTCGTCTACTTGTGCTCACCTAACAACCCGACTGGCACAGTTGCCACGAAGGAAGAGCTCACGAAGTGGGTAGATTGGGCACGTGCGAACGAGTCGATCATTCTTTTCGATGCCGCCTACGAGCGATTCATCACGGAAGATCACCTGCCCCATTCGATCTACGAGATCGAAGGTGCGCGTGAGTGCGCGATCGAATTCCGCAGCTTCTCGAAGACCGCGGGCTTCACCGGCATTCGATGTGCGTACATCGTTATCCCAGAGGAGCTCAATGGACGTGATTCGGGCGGCGACCTGGTTCCCGTGTCAAAGCTATGGGCACGCCGCACGAACACCAAGTTCAACGGCATCTCCTACCCGGTTCAGCGAGGCGCAGAGGCCATCTATTCCGCGTCAGGCGCAAAAGAGGTCCAGGCGAATATCGATTACTACATGGCCAACGCCAGCCTGATCAAGGATGGATTGAGTGCCGCGGGCTTCACAACCTACGGTGGTGTCAACGCACCTTACGTATGGCTCAAGACGCCAGACGGCAAAGACTCTTGGCAGTTCTTCGACGAACTCCTCACCAAGACAAACGTCGTCGGCACACCCGGCTCTGGATTCGGCGCATACGGCGAGGGCTATTTCCGTCTCTCCGCATTCGGCGTTCGCGAGAAGGTCGAGGAAGCCATCACTCGGATCACCAAGAATTTCGGCTGAGCCAGTGAGTGACCCCGGTCAGCGGGGCTCCTCGTGCTCATACTACGGCGACCGCCGGCGCGGCTGTTCCGAGCTCGAATAGCCGCAGCGGCGAGATTCGCGGATACGACTACGAAGGCTTCTACGGCCGAAGGTCGATCCCTTGGGTCTCATCGACGTCGAAGAAATTCCCGACACGATCCAGCCCTACGCCTTCATCGAGATTGGCGGCGGTGAGGGGGAGATCGATGGTGCCGATGCGTGGAGCTCCTTCGTCGCCCGGATCATCCTTGGCATCGACGTTTGGGCCACAGACAACGTCGGCTTCTTCGTCGAGGGCGGTGGGTTGGCAGCCGACGAGGATGACATCGACGGAGCAGGCAACGGCCTCGATGCTCGTCCTGCGCACGGCGCCGACAACGCTCGGGCCCCTACTTCCGCAGCTCTTCGCCCTGGATTAATCGGCACATCAAGTCGAGCCTGCTTGGATGCGCAAAGGCAGGTCGCTCTATCAACAGCCTACGAAGCCGGGCCCGACCGGGAATCCTGGTGGGGCTCTTGCTGATACTGACTCTGCTCCCCTTCTATCTCTTCAAGCGAAGTATCTCAGCCCGATGAATATATGATCCCTGCGCATCTTGGCGAGCATCGCGCTCTTGTTCATGGCCGTTTTTTGGCAGCTGGTTTTGTGCGTCCGCCCGCCCCGCTTGACGCGGCGACTAGGAAAAACAGGCTGCACCTTCAAGACCACCGATATTAGGTATTCTGACAACAAGGCCCCGATAGAGCCATCCTGCCCCTCTCCAACCCGGAGGAAGCCCTAGATGAGTGAAGCCCTGGTAGTCGAACGTGACGGACGCGTCGCCACGATCATCAATAATGATGCACCGCGCAACCGTATGACCCTCGAGTTCATCGACCAGCTAGAGACCACAATTCCCGAAATCGAGAAGGACAAGTCGATCGGTGCCGTCGTCATCCGGGGGGCCGGCGAGGAGCACTTCTCGGTCGGAATGAACCTGAAGCAATTCAGTGAAGGGGCGAAGGCGAAGGGCAGCATTTTCGGGATGCTCGACCAGAGGCTCCGTGTGATTCGCAAGATCGAGCTTTCGACGAAGCCGTGGATCGCGACGATGTATGGCTACTGCCTGGGGGGTGGGCTCGAGCTTCCGCTGGGTTGTCATTTCAGGCTTGCCGCCGAGGAAGGCGCGAAGATAGGACTTCCAGAGATGGATCTTGGAACGGTTCCGGCCTGGGGTGGATCCGCTCGCCTAACGCGGGCTGTTGGACGCTCTGCAGCGCTCGACATGATTCTGCGCGGCAAGATGATCTCGGGGCCCGAGGCCTACCGGATCGGGCTCGTTCAGGAAGTTTGGCCGAGCCATCAGCTTCAGGCGAAAGCACAGGAACTCGCACACGAACTGGCGCAACAGCCGGCGGCCGCCGTTGCGGGTGTTCTCGATACAGTAGTTCGGGCGGGGGAGCTTTCGCTTGAAGAGGCGATTGCGGCGGAACGCGCGGCAGTTGAAGCTACTTTTGGCACGCCCGACCAGGCGGAGGGAATGCGTGCGTTCCTCGAGAAGCGCGAGCCGAGATTTCACAACGATGCCCGCATCCGCAATTCCAGGGCTGATTCGGGAAAGGGGATAGGCCCCGGGAACTAGCCCCTTGGGGCCTGCTTGTCAGAATGACGAATATAGGCGGTGCGGAAAACGCTGCTTAAAACTCCTACCGCCCCCGATCGACGTGTCATAATCCACACTTAAGTGGTCTTATAAATCAGCCAGCCAGCGCGGAAACTTCAACAAGCTTTGTGGTCGGGTTCTAGGATCCGCAGTAACGATGACTCAAACTAGCAATGTGGCCTGTCCAATTGGATCCCGTTTGTCGCGACGTGGTTTCCTGCGAGCCGGTGTGCTCGGCGTCGTCGGCAGCAGTGTTGTCGTCCCGACCGCACATGCGGCGGCAGATGGTGCAAGCGCCTTTTCGGCCTTGCAGGAAGCGGACGATAACGGGCTTCGACTCCCGGTCGGGTTCACATCTCGCGTGGTTGCCACGAGCAACACGGTCGTCCCAGGCACGTCACATACTTGGCATCGCGCACCCGATGGCGGCGCGACGTTCGCCACTAATGATGGTGGCTGGATTTACGTTTCGAATGCCGAACGCAGCTTCGGTAACGGGGGTGTCGGCGCGTTGCGCTTTGACGCCGATGCGAACGTGGTCGACGCGTATTCAATATTGACCGGCACAAACCGTAACTGCGCCGGAGGACCGACTCCCTGGGGCACATGGCTCTCGTGCGAGGAAACTAGCAGCGGAATAGTGTACGAGTGCGATCCGTTCACGCCCGGCTCGGAGGGAATCGCTCGCCCAGCGATGGGCGCGTTTTATCACGAAGCTGCAGCAGTGGACCCGACCCACCAACGGGTCTATATGACGGAAGATACCGGGTCGGGGAAGCTCTATCGGTTTACACCAAGCGCATACCCGAACCTAAGCGCGGGAATCCTTGAGGTGGCGGAAATTCTCGGGGAGGGCACGATCCAACCCGGACAGGTGCGTTCGCTCGCTTGGCACACCACGATCTCAAGCGGAACCCACTTCAACGGCGGCGAAGGCTGCTGGTTCCACGCTGGATCTGTTTATTTTTCGACCAAGGGGGATCACCGGGTGTGGCAGCTCGACACCTTCTCCGACACCGTCGAGATTATATACGACCGCAATAGCAGTTCGGATACAGATGATCTCCATAATGTCGACAACGTGTACGTGTCGCCATGCGGCGACGTGTACGTGGCCGAGGACCCGGGCGACCTACAGATCGTCGCACTGACGCCGGCTGGCGACGTCAAACCAATCGTGCAACTCGTGGGCACAAGCGGCACTGAGATAACTGGTCCGGCATTGAGCCCCGACGGGACGCGTCTTTACTTCAGCTCTCAGCGCAATCCAGGAGTGACTTACGAGGTCAACGGTCCCTTTGCTCCGGTTACGGCAGTTCCTGCGCTCGGATTTGGAGGACGTGGCATTCTCGCGACCGCGTTAGGCCTAGCTGCGGCGATCGCGCTAGCCCGAGCGGCAACGGTGGAGGGCGAGCGCCAAAAGACTTACCATGGAGCGATCTAAGGGCGCTCCAGCCGCCATCACGACGAGGTCCTCCGCCCGTGCATATTCGATTTTTGGCGACGCTTCTCATGATTCTCTCGGTGGTCGCGTGCACTTCGGCGCCGCGCCTTCCCGATCTGCCCGATCTCGCCGGATCGAGTTATCGAGGCCCGGGTGCGGCGTATGTCAAACATGAAGCGCTCGCGCCGGATGAGCACGAGGCGGGCCAACCGCTGATGGTCACGATTTCCCGAGTTGGTCGGGAGCCGACCGAGAGCGGCATCGAGTTGGTCCTGCGTCCGGGTGAAGCAGAGGTTGTTCGCCTACGTCCTGGACGGTACGAATACGTCGTGACGGGCCGTTTGAAGCGGCCGCTTCGAGAATCGTTCGAGATCGCTGCGCCTCTGCGTCTCTTTTTCGACCTCACGCTGAGTCTTCGGCGGCCGGTCAGACAGGCCTATCTCAGCAACGCGGATCAGATGAAGCGGGAGCGCACACTGCATCATCCAACCGCGACCGTGACTATCCTGAGTGACGCTCGGCGAACCGTCGAGGTGACTGCGCAAACACCGAAGGGCGATAGGTTCCGCGCGCCGGCCCCCCTGCCGCCTTGCCCTCCCCTGGAATCAGACAAGTTCGCCGTGGTTGCACCGGAGGAGTCGATCGAGAACCTTGGCATGAATCTCATCGGGTCCTTGATGGGCGGCGCTCCTCCCGTCGAAGCCGCGCCTCCCGCCTCACTTGAGAGAGAGCCAGGAGTCTGTTTCGACGAGGACCGCGATCCGGAATGGCAGGAATGGATGGATCGATACACCGTGTCGGAGGTGATGGACGGAGTCCTTCCTCATAGTCCGCTCGACATTGACGGTGTTTTCTCCATCTCGTTGGGTGTCCCGGCCAATCTCAATCTGCCCGCCGGCCAATGGCTCCTCTCCGGCGACGGGAGAGAGGTCCGGATCGACATCGAGGCGACCACACGAATAGTGATCGTCGAATGGGATCTGTCGCCCCCGAAAGTCCACTTGATTCCGTTGGCGCAATGAAGCGAGGCGTGGCGTCTTTGTCCGCCGACCGGGAGCGAGCGGGTTGTCGAGGCTCCGCGTTGGCGAACGCGCGGGGCGGGAGAGGTCGTCTCCGGCGATGAGGGATCTCGGCCGACTTTTACTTCTTCTCGCGCTCGTCGTCGCGCTTGCCTGCTCGAGCTTTCCGAGCCGTCCGCGCCGTGTCTACGCAGAGCCTCTCGAGTCGATCGTCGTCGCTTACGTCGCCTACGCACAGGGCGACTGTGAGCCCGCGCCGTCGACGCTGTCGCAGGTTTTGCAGCCTCTTAGCGAGAATCTCATTGACGACCCCGTCGAGGCAGAGATCGCGGCCTCAGGGCGTCTCCTCATCGCGTTTTGCGCAGAGCAGCGTGATTCGCTGGAGGACGCGATGGAGATCTATCGGGTGCTGACGTACGACGCGCCGATGTCGTATGCCGCGGGGGATGCCCGGGAGCGACTGAGGTCGATACGCGCCGAAAGGGCGGGCCTTGATTCGCCGGCGCTCAAGGCGGTCGCTCGCGAACGTGCGTCGCAGGGAAGCTCCGATCGAAGCCCCGTAGAACGAAGGCCCGCCGCTTTCCCGCCACTCCCGTTCCTCGCGGAGCTCTCGGGCTTCGTGGTAGTGGAATTCGAGGTCACGCCCAGCGGAGAGACGGCGCAGCCGATCGTTGTGGCCTCAGAGCCACCTCTGCTCTTCGACGGGGCTGCCTTGAGGGCGGTCCGGACCTGGCGATACTCGGTGGACACGGACGGAAGCGAGAGTCCTAGACAGGCGATTCGTCTGCTCTTCCGATCGACGGAGGTTGATCCGGATCAGAGCGTACCTGAGCTCCTGGACGCCGCGGAGCAATGAGCGGAGTCGAAGGGGTTCCGGGCGGTCGGCTACAGCACATCCGTCGTGACGGCCCACGGCTT
>DGPZ01000052.1 GCA_002390675.1 Deltaproteobacteria bacterium UBA4427 | reverse complement strand
TTCTCAAACGTGCCGAAGAGCCAATCGAAGAGCAGGGTCACCTGGCAATAGTTTCCTTGATTCATGTCGACGTGATGGGCCGCGTGTCCCGTCGTGAGAAATTCCAGCCACTTATACGGGAAGCGCGGAAGATCTACCCACACGTGATTCAGGGTGCCGGCATTGATGAAGATCTGCGTCGCCACAAGCATGGCCACGACATTGAGCGGCCCACCCGAAATCAGCGCGACGACCACGATGGAGCCTTGAAAGAGCCCCTGCCCGATCAGGGTCTCGACCGGATGAACATAGAGAGAGTCGACGTAAGTCGGTGTTCTGGCCTGATGGTGCAGAGCGTGTATCTGGCGAAGCAGTTTCCCGTGAAAGAGGAACCGGTGAACCCCGTAGTAGGTGAGATCGTAGAGCGCGAGAACAGCGACCACGTCGACGATGTACCGCCACCAGGGCAGCGACTCTAAGCTGACGAAAAAGGGCAGGACAAGCGCATAGAACGTCAGTGCCTGGGTCGCGCCGACCCGATTATTGATTCGAATCGCGTCGCGGTAGGCCTTTTTCTTTTTCTTCGGTCCGTCCGCCTCGAAATTTCGCTCCCGCATCTCCCGGAGCGCGGGACTCTTGAAGGCCACATAGCGACCCATGGCAGTTGAAGCCGTTAATGCTGTAAAAAAGACAAGACCCGCGACCCAATCGAACGTCATGAATTCGGTTTCCTCGATCAAACCCAGAAGCCGAGCGGAGCCTACGAGGCTTTGCCGGTCCTGGAACTAGAAGCGCCAGCAAATAGAATAGACACCTTTCAGCATGCCTGTCGCCCTACACTCCGAGATCCCCCATCGGGCGAAAAGCGTAGATCAAGCACTCGCATCAAGTCACGGAGATAAGACATGCCTAATCATCATCGAGAACCGGCTCCAGAGGGCGTCGAGCTCGGGCCGGTCGCCCAACACCTCCTGCTCGAGAACGACGAAATCAAGATCTGGCAAGTTGACACTCCGGCGGGCGAGACTTTTTGGCATCACTATCACGACTTCGACTACGTCCTGTTTCATACGACCGAGATGTTGGGCGCGGTCTATCACGCGAATGAGGAACAGGACCATATCTGGCGATCGCGCCTCGAGGCTGGTGAGACCCTCGACGAGAGTCTGGGCGGCTGGTGCTATGAGCACAGTGTGAACTACATCCCAGGCAGCGGATTCCTCTCGCCCGGTTATGCGAATCTCAGCGAGAACACGTTCACAGCGGCACTGATCGAGGTCAAAAGAGCGCGCCGCCCGGAGCAGGAAGGCGTGGGGTTCTCGCGCAGCGACGCACTCGTCGGCATGCCGGCCCGAACCGGCTCGGTGATGCTGCTCGAGAACGATCGGGTTCGCGTCTACGAGACTGCGCTGAAACCCGGAGAGTGCACTCGCTCGCGAAACTGTCTTGATACCGCCGTCTACGTGATTGACGGCGGAAAGGTACGCATTCACTCCCTGCAGGCGAGTGGTGAACCGTCGAGTCAGGAAGAGCAACGTTCGAGCGTGAGTGGCCGCTGGCTAGAGGCAGCCCCGAACTACTCGCTCGAAAATGTGGGGACCACCGCCTACCGCGAACTCAGCGTGGAGCTGAAATAGCGCAGCGTCAATCTCGTCGAAGAAAGCGCGCTCTTGTCCGAATAGCCTGACGTGTCCTTGCTCTTCGGATCGCGCCAGGGTGCGATCATCTCGTCCGAACCTCCGGCAGGGCAGACCGCGTTCACGCGAATATTGTCGCGCCCGAGTTCGAGCGCGGCGCATTTAGTGAGGCCTCGAACCGCCCACTTGCTCGAGGCGTAGGCGGAGACGGAGACGGAGACGAATCTCTCTACCGTATGAACTAAGATCTCGACTATGCCCACGGATCCCATCGCACGCTTCATCATCGGCACCGGCCGATGCGGCTCAACCATCCTGTCGAAGATGCTTGACGTTCATCCTCACGTCGCCGTCCTCTCCGAGTTCCTCGTCGCACTCGACGCGGTCCGTAAATTCGGAGAGCGACCGGTCAGCGGGACGGAACTCGCAGAAATTTGCGACTGTGGGCTGCGCTCGACCGGCGAGTTCAAGAAGATCGTCGGTCATCTCAAGACGCCGGAGATCACTTTCGATCTGGAGCATCCGCCGACAGGCGTCCATCCGAAAAACTATCGCGAGGGTGTCTATCCCGAACTTATCCTGCTGCCACTCGCGAATCTCTTCGACGATCCGACGGTCGCCTTTGACGAGCTCGTGTCTTTCGCAAGCGAACAGCCGACGCGTCTCCTAAGCGAGCAGCTTCGCACGCTCTTCGAATGGGCGACCCGTAGAGCCGGCAAGACCGTATGGATTGAGCGCAGTGGTGGCACCCTTGCCCAGCTCCCGGAATTATTGGAGCTCTTCCCGAACGCGCGCTTCCTCCATCTCCATAGGGATCCCTTCGATGTCGCCCGCTCGATGAAGCAGCACAATCACATGCGCCTCTTCGCGCTCCAGCACTACGGACTAACAACGAAAGACGGCTTGAGTTGGGCAGATCTAGACGAGACCGATCTGAACGACGACGGCCCCATGTCCGCTCGGCTCCAATCCCTCTTCGACCTCGACGTCCCCCTCGAAATCTTTCTTCGGGATTGGAATGAGATGGTGCTTCGCGGCTTTGCGTCGGTGAAGCGGCTGGAGGTTGAGCAGTATTCAGAGGTCTCGTTCGAAGACCTCCAGGCCGATCCCAAAAGCGTACTACGGCATATCGTCGAGTTCTTCGACCTCCCCGGAGACGATGCGTGGATGAAGGAAGCCGTCGGGCTACTCACTCCGGGAAAGGCAGGTCGAGCGACCCCCAGTCCACAAGAGGCAGAGACCCTTCGAACATATTGCCACCCTGCCCTCGTCCTGCTCGATCGCGAAATTAGTCGCCCCTCAGCCGGGAACCAGTTCTCTCGGGACGACGCCTAACACGAGAGCCAACCGCGAGGCGCTATTGAAAGTAGACGTCGTCCAGCGGCAAGCGGGTATCGCACCGCCGCGAGGCAAAGCGCCATCCCGAAGATGTCCGGCGAACCACATCCTCGTAAATCACCGTCGACTTCACAGAGACCTCCCGCGGAATCTCGAGCGTTTCCCATGTGTAAAGCAGCGTGCTTCGCACACGGACCTCATCCAAAGTGAGCGGCGCAAGCAGCGTGCTCAACATCGAATGCCGCACCTGGATATCCTCCTGGCGCATAGCAAGCCGCTCGGCGATCCACGCGCGAATTGCCGCTCCGCCCTTCGCCGTCCCGACGGGCGTCTCGAGAGTCGCGTCGTCCGTAAAGAGCCCCGCACAGAGGTCGCCCCGCGCTGCGTCGATGCTGTGACAGTACCTCGACAGCAGTTCCTGAATTTCAGAGCGGTCCGCTTCGCTGATCATCATCATTCCTCCTCATTCCTCCTCATGCACACACTAACGGTCCTTCGCCAAAGATGGCGACCGAGAGAATCTCTGAACAGGAGAACGGAGCGGCGATGAAGGGAGTTTTCGGCCTTACCGGCCTCTGCCGGCAATTCCCATACATGCAGGGAAAGTACTAGGAAGCCCCTCGAAACCGGGCATCCCAGGGCGGAATGCGAGACCATCGACGAATGCCTGCCAGTTCAATCTCCTATGCAGCGAAGTCGTCGATTTTCGTCGCCGTTCTTCTCTCCTTGTCCTTTGCTGCCGACGCAGCGGAGGACCACGCCGCCCATCAAGCGCTATCGCCTAAGCAGCTGGCGCAGGAAGCCGTCTACGCAGAGCGGTGCTCGACGTGTCACGATGCTGCGACCGGCCGGACGCCCTCAAGGACCGCGCTGCTCTTCGTTACGCCGCGAATCATCGAGCGCGCACTCACGCGTGGAGCGATGGCTCCGATGGCTGACGGCATGACCGGGGAACAGATCCACGCGCTGGCCATGCACCTGAGCGCGCTACCGGATCGCGCGCCGGTCTCGGTTCCTGATGCATGCGGCAATAAATTTGCTGCGTCGAAGGGTTCGAACAGCTGGCCCTCGACGAGCCTCAATTCGGATAACACTCGCTTTCAGCCCGCCGCGGGGATCGCGGCAGAGGACATCGCAAACCTTGACCTAGCATGGGTGCTCGCGATTCCGGGCGGCGCCGCCGGCTCTCCCGTGATCCACGCCGGCACCTTGTACATTTCGAGTGGTGACGGCCGTATCCTTGCGCTCGACGCGTCGACGGGTTGCAAGCGCTGGGAGTACGAGCACGGGCGCATCGTTCGCACGCTGACCGTCGCACCTCCGAAGGCGACAGGCGGGGCTGCGCTGGCTGTGTTCGCGGATGATACGGGCCATGGCTACGCGCTCGACGCCAAGACCGGTCAGCTCCGTTGGAAGACCGCGGTCGAGGATCACCCCCTCAACCGTGCGACGGGCGCACCCGCAGTTCATGACGGTCTCGTCTTCGTGACGATGTCATCGATCGAGGACCCTCTCACACATGACCCTCGCCATACCTGCTGCACCTCACGGGGCAGCGTGACGGCGATCGATGCGCAGAGTGGCGAGATCGCCTGGAAGCAGTTCACGGTCGCCGATGCGCCTCGCGAGGTTGCTGCGGCCAGCGAATCAGGGCCGGCTCGCTTCAGTCCCGCAGGTGGCTCAATTTACACGCCGCTGGCCATCGATGCGAAACGCGGGCTGCTGTACGCAACCACTGCGGAAGCGTACACGGATGAGGATGCCATCGGTGCGTACTCGGTCATCGCAATGGAGATGAAAACAGGCGCGCGGCGTTGGGAGCGGCAGTTCCTCCCGGAACCTGAGGCTCGAGATGCGGAATGCGCGGCGATCGGCGATACGGATTGCCGCAATGTCTTCTCGATGGGCACCTCGGTGCTGATCCACAGGGGTGAGCGCGACCTGCTGTTAGTCGGACAGAAGTGGGGCTTCATCTACGCGCTCGATCCAGACGATCGCGGCGCCACAGTCTGGAGCCGACGGGTCGCCCGCGGCGGAGACATGGGCGGAATCATGTACGGCCTCGCCGACGACGGAGAGCGTGTCTACGTGCCGATTTCGGATATGTATGCGAAGGCACCGGAGCGCCCCGGCGACCTCGTTGCCTTGTCGCCAACGGACGGCTCAGTCATATGGCGTGCGCGCCAGCCGAATGCTGTCTGCAGCTGGGGCTCAGACGCGAGTTGTGTCGGCGCACAGTCGGCCGCCCCGACTGCGATCCCAGGCGTCGTCTTCGCGACGTCGTGGGACGGCTTCGTCCGTGCACACGCCAGCGATTCGGGCGCGATCGTCTGGCAATTCGACACCGGCCGTAAATTCCCCGCCATCAACGGACATGCGCAGGGCGGGCAGATTGCAGCGTATCCTGTACAGGTCGTCGATGGCTACGTCTACGTGACATCCGGTGCCAGTTCACAGGCACGGCCCGGAAACGCCCTGCTGGTTTTCCGCGTCGCGGACTGACGCCCGCGTTCGGCCTAGTCGTTCTCGAGCCAGTCCGTTAGTTGCTCACGCATCATTAACAACTACGGCGAGGGCATCGTATCGGTAGCGTCCGTATCCTCCATCGGATTCGGCGCGTTGACGCCGATGCCATTCTTTAGACAGGCCTCGACCGCAATCGGAAGTAGCTCGTTGTACATCTTCTCATGCGACTCCTTCGCGAACTGATCTGGGAGTCCGAGTCGATCTGCGTAGAAGCTGATGATCCTGGCGCCCTCCGGTCCGGATTCGACAGGGCCGTAGACCGACTTCTCGTCCTGGAATCGGCAGTCCCCCTCTCGGTACCAGCGACTTCCCACTTTGAGCGCACCACGCAACACGATCGTGCAGTAGTCCGTTTCATGAAAGTGTGGAGCGAATTTGGTGTCGGGAGGAATGACCTGGGCAACCGCAACCGGGCCATCGGATTTGTCTCCGAATTCGAAGGCACTGAAGCCAAAGAACGGCTCCGCAAGCTCCGGGTCGTCGATCGAGAACGAGGTTCGCCCTCCCTTACTCGGTAGAGATCCATTCGAGTTTTCGATGGTCATTTATTTTCTCCTATTGCTGTTAGTGAGTCCGCACTCTGTTCCGCCCGCGGGCTAATGGTACAGGCTCAAGTGGGGCACTTCTGGTGGCCCCCTCAAGCATTATGAATACCAGCGGGAGGGGACTTCGTTGATGCGGACTTCCCATCACCGACCCTCCACGCTCGCAACGACTTTCGCCACATCTGGATCAATGATCTCGTGAAATCCTGAGCGAATAGGGAACTCAAGGGGCTCGGGCGGCGATAACTCAGTGTCGACGCAAAAGACGGAAACGGTCCAGCGTCGCAAGGTTCCCCGCCGCGCAATTCCGACTTTCGTGGCCCGGTGCCGCCGTTGGGAGCACGCTGTGCGTTTCGACCTCGCCCGATGGTGCGAGGGCTGCGGGAAATTCAAATCCATAGTCGGTTTCGGAGTGAGTCAGAGATTGAGAGGCCAATCCCAACCCCTTTTGAGCGAACGCTCCGAGATTGCGCGGCCGGTCCACATTTTGGGCGGGCTGCCGACCGAGCCGGTGAACTGCGGTTTCGATCGGATCCGAGAAGTCTTGCGAGTCTATTCCTTAGCGGAATTCATCGGGGGACCACTCGATGAATGGACGGAGACGGGCGTCCTCTTACCTCCCTCCATTGAAACGTCGGAGATCGTCGAAAACTGGGAAGCGTGTGACTTTCTCGCCGCGCGATTCGGCCGCGGGGCCTTCGCTGGCACCCCCGAGTTCTCGTCATGGGCGCTCTTGCGGAGCTCGAGATAGGGCCGGTCGCTCGCAACCTGTCCGGCGCCATAAGGGCCGGGGACCGGATCGTCGACGTCGCTCGAAAGGATTGGGTCTACTGAGGGCCAAGAAGGATCACAACTGGAGTGAGTAGTTTCATGTCTTTTTTTTCGACGATTCGCTTGGCCACGGCGTGATCGCTAGCCCGTTCGACGTCTCGTGTTATGTCTGATGAGGTTCACAAAATGACAGCGCTCGATCGGCTGCGATCTTCGGGGCGAGTGTCGCGCGTACCTGTGCCCGAAGCGACCGACGGGTCCCCGAGCAGAAGCTCAACTAAGGGCGAGACGATCGAGATCGTTGGGCCCGTCTCGTTGCCGGTCCGAGTCGCAGGCACAGAACGCATCGCGCGT
Organism: Deltaproteobacteria bacterium UBA4427; assembly: GCA_002390675.1. Lineage (GTDB taxonomy): Bacteria > Myxococcota_A > UBA9160 > UBA9160 > UBA4427 > UBA4427. The sequence goes on along the minus strand of DGPZ01000052.1, from coordinate 2,888 downwards.
TGGCACGTCGGACAAACCGAGGAGTGGAAGGAGCCTCGCGACCGCAGACTCGAGGAAGTGAGCGTCCTCCAATTCGGCGAGCTCACAGAGGATGGTTCGTCTCCGCTAGTTCGCGTCCATTCTGCATGCTTGACGGGCGATACGCTCGGTTCATTGCGCTGCGACTGCGGACCTCAGCTCGAATCGTCGATCAGCCAGATTTCGAACGCGGCGTCGGGCGGTTTGTTGGTCTACATGACCGATCACGAGGTGCGGGAGGATCGAAATACCTCCTGGTTATGACCTAGTTCTGATGATGGTGGAGGAGTCGGGGGCCCGAGTTCAGGGGCGTTGCTATTGCAACGGCGCCGCTCCAGAATGTTATGAGACGCGGCAGGGTCAAATTCTCTCCGTCGATGGGGGCTCTTGGCCCATCATCCGACGATCTCGGAGGCTCGATGGCTTCCAGGGGACTCAAGTTGAGCAAAGCAATTTTCGACGCACTCTTCGAGAAGTACACCTCGGCAGTCACCTCTACAGACGTGGAGACCATTGTTTCGATCTACGCGGCCGACGCGAAAATCGAGATTCCGGTCGGTGGTCCAGTGCACGACGGCTTCGACGCGATCCACGCTTTCTACCGGGACAACGAATTGGCCGAGTCTCTCGAGGTCGCCGGTCCCGCCTGCGTTGCGGGACTCGAAGCGGCAGTTCCACTCATCGCTCGGGTTCGACAAGAGGGGCGCCTTCTGGAACTCGACGTGATCGATGTCGCGGAGATCGACGAGGAAGGAAGGGTGGTCCGAATGCGTGCCTTCTTCGACTTGGAGGGAGGCCGGGTACTCGAATAACGCTGTCGTATCCCCCGCTCACTACGCGGCGGTTGGGGGTGATCGGTAGTCCGGGAGGAGCGGGCGATCAGAGCGAATTGAACCCTTCGATGAACTTCCCGGCGGTTGCCCCTCCATCGACGGGGAGGTCAATTCCCGTGACGCCCGCACTCGCGTCCGAGGCGAGGTAGAGCACGGCGTTCGCAATCGCTTGATATTCCACCGTTCCAGGTAGGCTTCGGTTGTTGTTGTAGGCCTCGGTCTGGTCCGCGATGTCCGCGAGTTTTGAATACCATGGGCCGTACATTTCGGGATTTCCGCCTGCTGGGCATACGGAATTGACTCGAATTCCGGAGCGTCCGAGTTCGAGTGAAGAGGACTTCGAGAGTCCGCGCACGCCAAACTTACTCGATGCGTAGGCGCTGACTCCATTCATTCCGACGAGTCCGTCGATCGAGGCGACGTGGACGATCGATCCCGCGCCTTGAGATTTCATGGCGCCGAGGACGGCGCGAGTTCCAAGGTAGGGGCCGACGGTATTCACTTCCAGAACCCGCCGGAATACGTCAGGGGGCGTATTCTCGAGGGTCCCTAGGTGAAGGACTGCCGCGTTATTCACGAGGATGTCGATTCGCCCAACCCGCTTGAGGGTGGCTGCGACGACGTTCTCCCAATCGGTTTCCTGGGTCACGTCCAGCTTCGCAAAGGAGGCAGATCCACCGATTTCCGCCGCGGCTTCCTCGCCTTCGGCGACGAGTACATCGGAGAGGATGACTTCGGCACCGGCATCCGCGAGGGTTTGGGCGATGGTCGAGCCGACCCCCCGTGCTGCTCCGGTGACGAGTGCGACGCGATCAGTGAGTCCAGTCATGCGGGTCTCCTTTCGTTTGGATCACTCGGCACGGGGCCAGCGTGAGTGAAAAAAGCTAGCAGCCTGAAGCCGAAGCGTGAGGACTCTCGAAGCGTAAAGGTGGGTCCTCGAGACGCTCGGTTTGAGTAAGATCAGAAGTGACTCGAAAGCAGGAGTACAGATCGATGGCGCGATTTCCATTTGGCATCCCGAATAGTTGGTACGTCGTCGCCTACTCCGATGATCTGGCGCCGGGAGCAGTACAAGCGCTGCGGTATTTCGATCGTGACCTCGTGGCGTTTCGTGGAGAGAGCGGGGGCGTGGCAGTTCTCGATGCGCACTGCCCTCATCTAGGTGCGCACCTGGCTGTGGGAGGGAAGGTCGTCGGAGACACACTTCGCTGTCCCTTCCACGGATGGAGGTGGACGAAAGCCGGGGAGTGCGCGGAGATTCCTTATGCCAAACGGATTCCTGAGAACGCCAGGGCACAGGGTTATCCGGTCGTCGAAAAAAACGGAATGATCCTCGTATGGCTTCATTCCGATCGAATCGAACCCCAATTCTCGATCCCAGAAGTCGAAGGTTGGGGAGAGGAAGGTTGGCTCCAGTCGTGGCTGCGGTGGGAGTGGACCATCAAGACACACCCTCAGGAGATGGCGGAGAATGGAATCGATTGGCCGCATTTCGAGAACGTTCACGGGATGCCGGTGCCGGAGGATCGGACGTGCGAGTTCCGTCAAGATTCTTTTCTGTGGCAGGTCGGGGGGGCGAAAAAGGTGAGCACGCTCGGCGGGCAAACGGATGAGCTGAAGATGTACGGTGAGAACTGGGGCATGGGTTTTAGTTGGCTCAAACAGACCGGGGCCTACGAGACCGTCGTGGCGACGGGGCTGACTCCGATCGATGGGGAGACGACCCATGTGCGCATGGGCGTGATCGCCAAGATCGGCGACGAAGACGAGGCCGTCGTGCGAGAAGAGGTGCGGGCCTACATGGAGGAACACGCGGTCTTCGCGGAGCAGGATTTCGCGATTTGGGAGAACAAGAAATATCGCGAGGCGCCTGGATTGTGCGAAGACGATGGGCCGATCGCCGACTATCGGCGCTGGGCTTCGCAGTTCTACTCGCCGAGTTGAGGTGTGTCTAAAGGAAAATGAATGCTGGAGGCCGGTGAGAAAGCATTCGCCCACTGCGAGATCACGAATACTCGGGTGCGAAAACGGGAACAG
>DGPZ01000179.1:22414-26065 GCA_002390675.1 Deltaproteobacteria bacterium UBA4427 | reverse complement strand
CGCCCGGCTATGAGCCTGCTCCAGCGCCGTCCGTTGCCCCTCCGCCGCCCGAACCAGGGCCTCGTGAGTTTTCGGCTCCGGACGGAACGCAGATGTATGGCGTCCCTAATATCGAAAACGATCTGGACGAGTCGCTTCAGCAGGCGCGAACCGCCTACGAAGAATTGACGGCGCGACGAGATAAGTCGATCAAGGAAATGGACGAACTTTTCGACGACTACGACAACTTCTAGCTGGGTGGCGGGCGGCGACTACACGTTCACGATTTTGATGTAGTGCGTCCGTACATCTCGTTAGGATTTAAGGAGTGAACGGCCATGGCCAATCTCCTGCCTCGCGATCAGCCACGAGAACCCTTCGCGGCACTTTCAGCCGAACAACGCGCGCGCTTTGAACAGCGCGCGCATTTTCTCGTTGGGCAGTCGTGGGAGACCGTCGCTCGTCATACTGAGGGACTCGGTGATTCCAACCCCAGTGGCGACTCGGATGGCGACCTGGCGCTCGAACTTGAAGAACTAGAAGCGGCGCCATCGTTCTCCGCATGCCAGGCGTTCGTGGATCGTGTCGATGCGGTGCGGAGGGGTTCTCTCGAACCAACCGTTGACCCATCCTTGCCTCCTGGAGACTGGTTGCTCTATTGGCCTGGCCGCTCCATTTCGAGCGGCGAAGCTGAGATCGCGAGTCGTGGGTTTTTTGATGTCCAGGATCGGCCACCGCTTGGGTTGTGGCTCGAGGCGATCGCTCGGGCCCGGGCGCCTCGGTCGCGCGAATTCGAGGTCGCCGTCCTGTGTTATGTCCCGGCGGACGTGTTGGAGCGAGCGAATGCTGGCTGTCGTCTTTGCCCAACAGGCGGGCTGGCAATGCTCGAGGATTTCGAGGGATCGGGACAGGGCCGTGGCGGGGTTTCCGATGCGCTAAACGCACAGGTCCGAGCTCTAGGGCACTGACCTCGGAATGCCCGAGGCTTCGCTACGAAGTGACGATTCGCAGCGTTCGTCGAGCAGCCGGAAAGACAGTTTGATGATCTTCACATGACGCGATCGCAGGCTTCGGAGACTTGCTCAACCTATTGCCGGCCACGAAGATTTGAGATGACCTCGGCGGAAGCTAAACCACCGTTAGGCGAGTCGATCTAGAGCGTTCGGATCGGCTGCTGTCCGAGGGCTTGGATCCTGACTTGCTTATCATCGTCATAGATCATAATTTGCCGAATGCCCTGCGATCGCAGGCGCGCGACGATGTCCTCTGCGACTTCACTTCGTTGATCTGCGGGTAGCGCGAGCCAAGCATTACTGACACGGCCGACGAAGGCGTTGCCAGTCCCTGCACCACCGCGTTTGCCGTTCTCGAGGTAGGGCGAGACCGCTGCGAGTTGTTCCCTTCCGAGGCCGTCGAGGCTTCCGTTTTCTTGAAATACGAATAGGGCGACTGCCGTGCCGATGATCGCTGCGAGGATGGCGAGTTGGCTCATCTGGGCCCAAGGCACGTCGAGCGTTGCCCTTCGCCGTGATCGGTTCTGGGTCCGAGCCTGGTCCTGCTTAAAAGCATCGCGCACGAAGCCCTCGGCCTGTCCTATTTGCTCGGCCAAGACGGGTGTTGGTTCCTCATGTCGAGCCGCGCGTTCTTCACGCATGTGGCCGGCGATGGGCGCGAGAAGAAATTTTTCCTTCAACTCGGAGAGGGCGCAGGCGACCTTGTATGCGTCATCAGCGAGATTGCGATTGATCTCGCCTTGAAAGACTTCACTAACCTCTGAAACCCAGCGGTCGGTGATTGCGTCGGGCGAAAAGCCAGCTTCTTGAAGGTCGATGGAGAGTACGGCGATCGATCGGCACAATAATCCAAGAAGGATCGCCATCCCCAGTGGATCTTCGGCCGACCCGAAGGCTGGGCTGCGGAGCGCCTTCCTCTCGTTTGGTTCCAAGTATTCGAAATCAAGCGCCCACGCGATGCGGTCGATCGGGGTGGGCTCTGGACTGCCTTCTTCGGCACGTCGACGAACGGCGTCAGCGAGCATGCCGAAGGGTTTTGATTTGAAGACCGACTGTGTGTCGGCGATGTTTTTACTCGCGTTAGGCGTCTGTTTTTCGAGTACGCCCCAATCGCCCGAGTCCACTATCTTGTCCGATACGTGGGCGAACAGAGCGGCGTTATATGTGACGATCGCGCGAAGGATACGGGGCGCGAAGAAAGCGCTGCCTAATTCGACTTTATGAGATCGCAGGTTGCGCTGCTGCAGTTCTTCTTGAAGCGCTACATGGTTGAGATTAGCGGCTGCAAAAAAATCAGCTGCGACATCCTCGAGTCGAGAGTCTTCTGGATCGTCAGCGGATTCGCAAAGTCGCGCGAGTCGCGGTGTTAAGGTCACGGGGTCATGCACAATTTCCGCTGAACATTGGTTACTTGATGTGCATAGTAGGGTAATGAGGTAGTCGACTAATTCGATTCGGCCTGAGACGCTGTTGCGTCCGCCTAAGTCCTCGCCGAGTGAAATGTCGAGCAGTTCGAGGAGCCCTTGGCGATTCGTTTCGCGATAGGCCGGAAGGACGGAGCGAAGTTGCGAGACGTGGAGACTAATGGCCACGTTGCGAATCGAGGTCTCGAAATCAACAAGAAGGGTGTCGATTCTTGTTAATGCGCCAGGCGTTATATCGCTGCGCGAATTAATGATGGTCGAGATGTGATCGGTTAGCGCACGACCGGCCTCGCCAATCTGGTTTGCATCGCAGGTGGGAGCAGCAGGCGCGAGCACGCCCCATGCCGAGCGAAGCGCACCGAGGCGTGAGAGGCGCGGCGCTAGCTCGTCGTCGCGAGGACTATCGGGCTTTCGGTCAGCAGTAGTGAGCACGGCAGTCAAACGGGTCGTCCCTTGGCTGGCTGGCTGTTTCGTTCTAGCGGTGATTCGAGCGAGTTAGAAGATCGACGAATCGAGGAGGCAGGAGCCTACGATTTCGGGAATGAGCTGGTTAGTGTCGCAGCGGACGCCGGCGACGGGAACGCCGGTGCCTGATGGCTTCGTGTATCCCCATATCTGAACCACGCCGTCGCCATCGATATCTGCGGCGGCATCCGCTGTGAAGCCGCTAGCGTCCGGCGCGATTGCGACTGCGTAGGAAAAGTAAACTCGGCCTTCAGGGGCCCATCCGATTTCCGAGTAGTCGCTGCCGGCAACATCAAAGTCTGTAGGCTGCGTTCCCGGGATGAGCTCAGGTTCCGCATTGGCAGCCTGATACAGCCCGAGTTCGGAGAAATTAGATTCCTGAGCGACGCGGATCGCACTGAGGTTCGTCTTGGCCTCTGTGCTCTTGGTGCGAAGCTGTTGCTTGGAGAAGACCGGTATGGCAATCGCACTGAGGATGCCGATGATCGAAACAACAATCAGCATTTCGATCAGAGTGAATCCCGCACGGGTTGTACGTCGGATAGGTCGTTTTCTCATATCAGGTCTAATATCGACGTGACTCGGAGAAGACTTGAGTGATCGCTGTCAGGCGAATGCTCCATTGATCACCTCGGAATCCAGTCCGCAAACCTGATGCAGATAATGCGCAGCAAATAGCATCGCCGGGTCCCAGGTTTTTCGTCGCCGAAACAAATTCGATCATGCCTGTGCGAAGCCGCCTAGGAATCGACTTACTGGATATTCAGCCG
>DGPZ01000179.1:0-22389 GCA_002390675.1 Deltaproteobacteria bacterium UBA4427 | reverse complement strand
GCCGCGCTTGTGTGTCTGGCGGAGACTAGGAGCGCCAAGCCGCGGAGCAAAAGATGCGACCCGTTCATTCGATTTTCCGCGCGCCGAGGCGGGTCGCAGGTGTGGGGATTTCCTAAGATCGGATGGTTATGTGTAGGCATGCAATCCGATCAAGTGAGACGCTTTAGGCCTGAGCGTCGGTCCCTATGTGATTGAGTGCCAGGAGAGCGCCTTCGTGTGTCCCCAAAAAGTGCTTTCAAGGGTGAAACCTATCTACGTGAATAGGCTATTTAGTGTTAACCCTCGACGGAGGGATGTCCTCCGCGCCCATCTCGACCGAAAAAATTTCAGCCAACAGTCTATTTGGTTGGAACCCGATGACTGTTTCGAGCCACTTGGTTGAAAACCCGCCCCGCCACTTCGCTCGTGGAGATCACAAGCAGAGTCGGTGGGGAGCATCAAACCAAGACCTTGGAGGCACAAAAATGCGTGTCCAGAACCAAATGATCCGTTTTTTCCTCGGCGCCACTGCGCTGGCGGCTGTGATCGCAACCTCGGGCTGTGGCTCGAAAGAAGTCACGCCCGACGAGCAACTCCCGAGCGAGTTCGCGGGTGCTCCTGAATGGGTTCTCCAGGGCTGCGGTGCCTACTGGGTGGACGATGGCGGCGCACGCATTTGCGGCGTAGGCAACGCGAAGATCGGTCGCAGTATGTCGATCGCTCGCACGAAGGCGACCTCCCGGGGCCGCGCGGAAATCAGCCGCACGCTCGAAGCCAAGGTTAAGAGCATGGTTAAGGATTTCCAGGAGCAGGTGACCGATGGCGAAGAAGAGATGACTGCAGAGCAGTTCTCCTCCACAACCGTTTTGCTATCGAAGGCGACCTTGAACGGTACTTCCGTACAGCAGACCTGGATTTCGCCTAGCAACCAGATCTACATCCTTGTCGCTCTTGATGTCGAGGCGTTCGAGAACTCGGTCAAGGAAATGGACCAGATGTCGGATCGACTGCGCACCTTCATCGAGTCCCGTGCCAAGAAGTCCTTCGAGACGCTGGACGAAGAGATGGAGGACTACTAAGTCCTTCCCGCTTCTCTGGTGCTTCTCNNGCTTCTCTGGCGTTTCTCTGAGCCAATCAAATTCGGTTTGATCTCAAGAGAATCCAGTGACCCCAAAAAACAGTGGAGACGTTTCGAGATGTTCGGTCTCCTCTGGAATAGAAAGCAGGCCACGAGTCTTGTTGGGCTCGTGGCCTGTCGTGTTTCGTGTGCCACGAGTCAAGGTGGACTGACGCCCGTAAGCACACTCTTAGACTCGCCGCGCGGCCTGTTCGTTTGGGTGTACCGCCCACCCGCAGCCTGCTCCGTGGGCTCGTCGGGGCCAACGCCCAACCCGCGTAACGCGATTTGGTACGCACGGCTCGCCGCGATCGACGCCGAGTCTAAAGGCCGATCCGCGCAATCTGATGGGAGTCAATAAGAACATGAACAGTGGAGGGCGAGATGTCAGATTCTGAGCGCCCCTGGCGCGTTGATCGCGCGCTTTCAGGCGGCAACCGAATTCTTGCCGCCGAAATCGAGGAACTCGCCAGCCGTTCGAGTGGACCCGGCGGCCAGCACGTGAATACCTCGAGCACGAGAGTGTCGTTGAGATGGAATCTGCGGACGTCCCAGGGCCTGAAGGAAGAGGCGCGGCAACGCCTGCTCGCACGGCTGCGCCCCAAGCTCTCACGGGAAGGGGTACTCGTGGTGCACTCGGACCGTCATCGCAGCCGCCAACGGAATTTGGAAGCCGCTCACGAACGACTCTTCGAACTCGTAGAAAATGCGCTCTACCAAGCACCTCCGCGAAAGCCGACACGTCCTACGCGCGGCGCCAAAGAGCGACGGTTAAGCGCAAAGCGTCTAAGAAGTGACGTGAAAAAACAGCGCGGCACTCGGGGTGATGAGCATTAGGTGGCCGCCTGGCGAAACCGCGAAGACCACGAACCAATCGGCCCGGTGATGGCACTGTTGATTCTGGCTGGCGCGAGCCCCGGGAGTCAATTCAGGATCGAAGCCAATGAAGTGCTCATCGATTCAGAATGAATAGATCGTGGCAAGGCGGCAAAAAAAATCGCCTAACGACTGTTAGGTCGGAGGCGATTTTTTGTGTCTTGTTTGCTGATCTAAAATCAGCTGGATGTTCGGGCGGACTAGTTTGTCTTTTGCTCGGTGATCACGTAGACCTCGCTACCGCCGGTTGCCGAAGGCGAGACGAAGAGCATCATCTCGGAGTCGCCATTAGAGGCGGTGATACTCATGCCATTGGATTCATCGACCGTCCAACCATTCGAGACGAGTTCGGACTCGTAGTACGAGAGAACTTCGGTGGGCGAAGCGTCGGCCTTGAGTTGCACGCCCGAACGTTCGGAGCCATCGACGTTGCCGCCGCGTCCGAGGGTCGGCGCCGCACCCGGAAAGACCGGAATGTTGCTCGGGAAATTCGATGGGATCGCCGCCTCGAAGCCCTCTGGCAATGCGGGCATATCGTCGCTGGCCGCCGCCGCGGGAAGCTCAACGCTGTCATCCGCAGCAGGTGCGCTGTATTCGGTTGCTTCGGCAGCCGGAGCTTCGGGCTCCTGGGTGCCGGAGTCGCAGCCAGTCAAAGCGACTGCGAGAAAGGTGAGGGAAAGCGTGGTCGCGAACAGGCGGGACACGTTGAAAGACTTCGTACGAGAGCGGGCCATCGGGTAGTTCTCCGTGGTTAAGAGCGCCAGAATATACCTAATGGAACCCATAGGGACAGCAAGCGTTTCCCAGGTCAGCGTTATTGCGGTCGCTGTGCGGCCTAATTGCGGCTCATTTCGCTCCGCTGGGCTCCTAAACGGACGGCCTCAAGCGTCCGCGGTGAGTGACTAGGCCGCAGCGCTGCCGACAAAGGCAGGGCAGATCTTAATGCGCCACCCTTCCGCATAGCATTCGCTTCTTTGCTCGGGGCAGGTGGCCGGCGGGCGGAGGAATGATAAGACAGCGAGCCGTTTCAGGTCCTTGTGGTCCCGATCCCCAAGCCCGCCAGCGCCCGCAACAAGAGGAGCGCGCCAAGAGGGCGTTGCTGAGAGCCTACAAGGTGCGTTGTATAGGGTTTTTGTGTGGCACTGGGGCTGCGTGCCCACGAATCTCGATGGACTCAAGAGTGCTCCAGAGGACTGGAAGGTCACGTAAAGGAGTGAGTTGAATCCGCTTCGCTTAAGGGAGGCCCTCCCTGGATTCCGGCAATAGGACCGCACTAGTGAAACGATCTCGAGGCCAGCGATGGCGATCGCGGCCAACCATTCGCCAAAGCCGTCATCCGTCCTGTCGCCGTCATAGAACCGGTTTGATGGGCCGTCCTACCTAGAAGCGCGGGCCCACCGGCTAATTCTCGTCTTCCGGTGACTTGTTCGACTCAGGCGACTTCGGCGATTTCGGCAATTTAGGCGGTCCATCCGCACCGTCAGCGGGGGCGTCGCTGCCGCCGCTCGGGCCGAGCAGTCCAGAAAGTTTGAGTTCATCGCCGAGTTCGCGATCTCGGGTCGGGAAATGACGGAGGTTGGGCGGGCTGTCCTCGGGGGCGCTGAAGCGTGCATAAGGGTCGGGGCCTTTGGCCTTAGGCTCGCCTAGGCGGTAGCCCAGGTTCGGAAGATCCCGCCCAGTCGAGGAGTCCGAATCCGCTGCCGGCGTCGCGGCATCTGGGGCGGGCTTTTGCGGAGCCGCGGGATCTCGCTCGCGAGGCGGGCGATCGAAGCGCGAGCGGGTTTCGCGGGCACTCTGGGAGTCATCCGAGAGATTGCGGCCGTTTCGTTCGTTAGTTGTGCGGTCCGTCGTTCCCCGGTCGCCCACGCCTGGATTGCCTGAAGGCGCGGGAGACCAGCTGGGTTCTCGAGCCGGCGATCGGGCGGAAGAGGAGTTTCGAGCGCGTTGCGACGCCTCGGCAGTCGTTGTTTCGAGCGCTTCAGTCGCTTGCGTGAGCCGACGTCCAAGTTCGTTTCCCGAGCCCTGCAGGCGGCGACTCTCATCGTGAATCTCTTTCCGCAGCGATTCCATCGTTTTGTCGATCTGGCGCGTATGGTCCGTGAATTCGGAGATCGCGCGGCTGATGTCTTCGGCGCGGGTTTCGAAATCGGCGATCCCGACGAAGGAGCGGCGGAGGCCTTCTGCTGTGCGGGCGACGACCTGTTGGGTCCCGGTCATGCGGTCCGCGGTGTCGGAGAGCGCACTGCTCGTCCTTCTGAGATGTTCGAGGGCCGGCGTCATTTCGACGCTACTCGTATGCATGGCTCGTACGGCTTCTTCGACCGCGCTGGCGGATTCGACGAGCGCCCGTGCCACGCGGTCCTGGGTCTGAGAGTTCTCAATCATGCGCTCGAAGGTCTCGGCGAGTTCGACGTTGACCGAGACCTGCTGTTCTGTCGCTAGCTGGAGCGCCTCGTAAAGTTCTGCCAGATGGTGTTCAACGCCCTGACGTACGGAGATCGAGAGTTCGTGGACGACAGTATGAAGCGCGTCGCGCTGTTCCTGGGAAACGATAGAAGCTGCGCGCGAGGTCGACTGTTCGATCCGCTGCAAGCCGCGGTCGAGACGCTCGTTCGACTCATTCGCGAATTGAGCGAGTGCTTTACCGAGGGCGTTGAGGCTGGGCTGCTGGGTTTGCCGGGTGAGCTCGGCGAGTTCGCCGGGGGTGACGGGTCCGAAGGCGCGCTCAACCTGTTTATCGAGCCCCACGCTACGCGCATGAAAGCCGCCTTCGATCAACCGCCCTGTCATCGAAGCGCCAATTGCGCACAGGAAACCCCAAGCGGTTGCACGCAAAACGAGCGCCAGCTGGCCCGCCATCCAGACGGATTGTGCGTCCGGGCCCGCTTCCTCAGCGGCGAGACTCGACATGCTCGGAATCAAGCCGATCAGCGCGGCGAAGACGCCGAGGCCTAGGAATAGAGCGGGCAGAGTCGGCAGCATGCTGCGACGAGGGCCGTAAGGCAGCAGCGGTCGATCTTCGAGCACATCGATCAATCGGATCGGCGCCCGTTCTTGCGATTCACTCAGTTGCGCCGCTGACCAGCGTCCCTCGAACTCGGCGAAGGTCGCAGCGACGGGCGAGTTCCGAAAGGCTTCTCGCAGAGCGTCGCTGTTTGCGGGGCTCTTGCGGTCTCGTCCCGACAGGCGCACGAGCTTTCGCTCGAGAAGAAAGAGCTGCGTCAGCTTGAAGATCAGCGGAATATGAATGACGACGACTGACGCAAGAACGGCCGTGAGCACCATCCAAATGGAGCGTAAGGTCGTTGGGTCTGATGACCAAAGAATGGATGCAAGTGAAGCCGGGTCACCCACGTTTCCAATACTCCCGTTCGCATTAAGCGCGTCACCGTAGCACTCACAGATTGCAGGGTGAATCAGCCGATGGAGGCCCTAAATAAACGCCTGGCCGACAGTGCGACTCACCTAGACCGCCTATACGTTCATGTCAGTCCTCGACGAGATCTTCGAGGGGCGGGCAGGTGCAGATCAGGTTGCGATCGCCATAGGCATTGTCGATTCGCGCTACGGGCGGCCAGAACTTGTGTTCCCGAGTCCACGGCGCCGGATAGGCCGCTTCGGCTCGGGTGTAGGCGTAGGGCCATTCGTCGCCGCACACGACTTCCGCCGGATGGGGTGCATGCTTGAGCGGGGAGTCAGCGTCCGGGACCTCGCCGCGTTCGATCGCCCGAATTTCTTCACGAATCGTGATCAGTGCATCACAGAGCCGGTCGAGTTCCTTTTTGGACTCGCTCTCCGTGGGCTCGATCATCAGGGTGCCAGCGACTGGAAAGGACATGGTCGGGGCGTGGTAGCCGTAATCGACCAGTCGTTTGGCGATGTCTTCGACCGTGACATTGGCGGAGCGTTCGAAGGGTCGGCAGTCGATGATGAATTCGTGGGCGACGCGTCCGCCGGGTCCCGTATAGAGGACGTCGTAGTCTTTGGCGAGGCGGCCGGCCATGTAGTTGGCGTTCAAAATCGCGATCTGCGTCGCGCGGGTGAGTCCCTCCGCACCCATCAGGGCGATGTACGCCCAGGAGATCGGAAGGATCGACGGGCTACCGAAGGGCGCCGCAGAGACCGCGCCTTCGCCGAAGACGGGATGTCCGGGAATGAAATCGCGCAGGTGATCCGCGGCGCAGATAGGCCCCATGCCCGGGCCGCCACCGCCGTGAGGAATCGAGAATGTCTTGTGCAGATTGAGATGGCAGACGTCGGCGCCGATCTCGGCGGGAGATGTTAGGCCGACTTGGGCATTCATGTTTGCACCGTCCATGTAGACCTGGCCGCCGGCTTCATGAATGACACTGCAGATCTCGCGGACGGCTTCTTCGAAGACGCCGTGGGTCGACGGATAAGTGATCATCAGCGCACCGAGTTCATCGCGGTATTTGTCGACCCGTTCTCGCAGATCCGTAACATCGATGTTCCCACGTTCATCACATTTTACGGCAACGCACCGGAAGCCAGCGATCACCGCACTCGAAGCGTTCGTGCCGTGCGCCGAAACGGGGATCAGGCAAACGTTTCGTTCGGCTTCACCACGCGCTTGGTGATAGCGGCGGATCGCGAGGAGTCCGGCGTATTCACCCTGGGAGCCAGCATTCGGTTGAAGCGAAACCGCAGGCAAGCCCGTAATTTGTCCAAGCCAGGTTTCGAGCTGCTCGAATAGCATCGAATAGCCTGCGGCTTGATCCGCGGGAGCGTAGGGGTGCATGTTGCCGAATTCGGGCCAAGTGACCGGAATCATCTCAACCGTCGCGTTCAACTTCATAGTGCATGACCCCAGCGGAATCATCGAAGTCGTGAGTGAGAGATCCTTTGCCTCGAGGCGATGGATATAACGCAGCATCTCCGTCTCGGAGTGGTGCGAATGGAAAACATCGTGAGTGAGGTACTCGGAAGTTCGCGTGAGCGCCTGGGGGAGTGCGTCTTGATTTTCTTCGTTAGGCGTGATCGCCGTGAAGTCGAAGTCCAGTACGCGATCTGTGGTGAAGCACGCAAGGATGTCGAGCACATCATCGGGTGTCGTCGTCTCGTCGAGAGCTATGCCGAGGGAGCCGTCGGGCCGCTGTGCTGCTTCCCGGGTCCCGTCTGATTCGGCGCCGCCAGCGCTGTAAAAAGTCCGCAGGTTGAGTTCCTGCTCCCAGCCCGCCGAGAGCACTTCTTGCGCACTGATTCCAACAGGACGAACGCGCAGGGTGTCGAAGTAGTCTTCGGTTTCGACGTTCTGGCCGAGCTGCTCAAGGCCGCGCTTGAGTGCGCCAGTCAGCGCGCGTACACGAGTGGCTGTACGGCGTAGTCCTTCGGGGCCGTGATAGACGGCGTACATGCTGGCAATAATGGCGAGCAGGACTTGGGCTGTGCAGATATTGCTCGTCGCCTTATCGCGACGAATATGTTGTTCGCGGGTTTGGATGGCGAGGCGATAGGCGAGGCGCCCGTCGCGATCCCGCGAGAGGCCTACTAGTCGTCCAGGAATGCGGCGGGCGTATTTCTCGAGGGTCGAGAAGAACGCAGCGTGCGGGCCACCAAAGCCCATAGGCACGCCGAAACGCTGGGTTGTACCAATGGCGATATCGGCACCGAGCTCGCCGGGCGGCGTGAGCAGCGTCATGGCAAGCAAGTCTGCGGCGACGCAGGCGAGGGCGCCTGCGTTATGTGCGCGTTCGATGATCGCGCGAGGGTCGCGGATGCGGCCGTCGGTTGCAGGGTACTGAAGCAGGACGCCGCCGACGCCGAGGGCTTCGAAGTCAGCCGTCTCGGGGTCGCCAATATGCAAAGTCATGTCGAGCCCTTTGGCTCGGGTGCGAAGGACGCCTAATGTCTGTGGGTGGCAATCTTCCGCAGCGAAGAACGCATTCTTTTTATCGCCCTTAGCGACGGCGCGGCAGAGCCCAAGGGCTTCGGCTGCGGCGGTCGCTTCATCGAGGAGTGAGGCGTTTGCCAGAGGCAGGCCTGTTAGGTCTGCAACCATGGTCTGGAAGTTGAGGAGCGCTTCGAGTCGACCCTGAGAAATTTCGGCCTGGTAGGGCGTGTACTGCGTGTACCAGCCGGGATTTTCGAGGACGTTCCGGCCGATCACGCCTGGGACGATCACCCCATTGTAGCCCTGGCCAAGATAGCTGCGGTGGACGCGGTTCTCGTTTGCGATTTCGCGCAGGGCGACGAGGAGTTCTTGTTCGCCGAGGGGCTCGAGAGGCAAGCCGTCGAGGACGAGCTTTTCCTTGGCACGAATCGAAGCGGGGACCGTGGCGTCCGCGAGATCTTCCAAGCGGTCGACGCCGACAGCCTTCAGCATTTCAGGGACGTCGCTCGTTCGCGGACCGAGATGGCGACGGGCGAAAGTGTCCGAGGGGCGAAGAAGCGCAGAGGGAAGCGCAGANNGGTGTCGAGGATGAAGGGGAGGGTATGGACATAGGAGGGGATCCCGGAGAGTTCGGGCGCGACAGCATCGGCGCGTATGCGCCGCGCTCTTGGCGCAAAAAACGAGACACGAACGAAACGCAAGCGAGGTAGGCAGACGTAAAGACGAACGAGACACTTTGTGGGGCTGCACAGGGGGGGCGCAGGCCAAGTCACGGGGCCGAAACCAGTATAAGGATTAGCACAGTGTCCAGCCCGAAATGGCTATTCCGTCCCACTGCCGTGGGGAAGGCGCAAAACCGTGCTCACGAGGTCAAACCGCATGGAGCCCGCGGCCGACCGTCAGCCTGGCCTGACGTTCGAGGCGCTCAGACGTCGTCGAGGAGTTGTCGGACGCGCTGGATTTCTTCTGAGCCGCCAAGGACGAGCAAGCGGTCACCCGCTTCGAGGGCAAAATCTGGCGTCGGATTCGGGTGGCTATTCGCACCTCGCTCGAGAACAAGAACGTTGCCTCCGGTTCGCTTCCTAAGGTCGAGGTCTCCCAGGCTCGGTCGCTCCGACACGTTCATTGGAACTTCGACCCATTCCGTGTCGGCATGGTCAAGTAATTCGATGAGCCAAGGGTCGATCGGAAGGGCCGCTGGCGCCCGAATCGCGTCGTAGCCCTCTTCTCGTAGGGCTTCCGTGAATCGTGCGATCGCACCCATCGGGATATCGAAAGATTCGAGCGCCCGCGCCACCAACTCGATCGACCCCTCGAATTCCTCGGCGACGACCACGTTGGCGCCGGCCATAGAGAGATGGTCAACCTCTCGCACGTAGCGCGTGCGAGCCAAAATCGGCGTTTTAGAAGACATGGCGCGGATGCGGGAAACGATGCGCCGGGTGGCCAAGGGGTCGGAGATCGCGACGGCGACGAGCCTTGCTTCCGTGACTTTGAGATGGCGGAGCACTTGGGGTCGCGTCGCGTCGCCGTAGATGACGGGCTCGCCGGTATGACGCGCCTCGCGGGCGGCACTCGGGTTCGTATCGACTGCAATAAAGGGCACGTCGAGGGAGCGAAGTAACCGGATCAGAGTTTGCCCTGCCGGGCCGTAGCCGATCACGACCACACGACCCTCTTCGGGCGCAAGGCTCGAGAAGTCGTCCTCGGGCATTTCTTCCCCGGGATGACCGAGGCGCTCGCTGATCGCGCCGGCGATTGCGGGGGCGTATCGGATCATGAAGGGCGAGATCACGAGGGTGACGATGGAGGCGGCGATGACGCGCTGTTGCAGGACGGGCTCGATGATCCCGGCTTGTCCGGCGACGCCCAGCAAAACGAATGCGAATTCGCCCATTTGGGCGAGGGAGAGCCCAGCTTCGAGGCTCACGCGCAGAGATCGCTTGAGGAGTACGCGGCCGGCGATGACCACGATTAATGTCTTTCCGAGCAGGATCGCGATGACATCGAGAACCAGAGTCCAGGGCGCTTCCGCGACTTGAGCCGGGCTGAAGAACATGCCGACGGCGGTAAAGAAAATGCCTAGTAGGACGCCGCGAAGGGGCACGACTTCGCTGAAGAGTTGGTGCGCGTAGGGCGAGCCACTGGCGGCGACACCTGCCAGGAATGCGCCGACGGCGAGAGTGAGGCCCAGGGCTTCTGCGGCGAGTGCGGAGCCCAGCACCAAGAGCAATGCAAAGAGACTGAAGAGTTCGCCTCCGCGATTTTGGGCGACACGGTCGAGCAGACGCGGAACTAGGAACCAAACGCTAAAGCCGACGAAGGCGAGGGCGAGGGCCATGCGCCCGATCGCGATCCCGATTTCGCCCAGGTTCCCGGAGCCCGCGGCGAGCAGAGGCACCAAGAGGAGAAAGGGGACGATCGCGAGATCCTGCATCAGCAGCGTCGCGACGGAGAGTTGCCCGCTCGGGGAACCGATCTGCCCTTCATCCGAAAGGAGTCGCAAGACGATCGCCGTACTCGACATCGACACGCAGCCGCCGAGGACAAAAGCGGAAATCCATGGCAGTCCAAGTCCGTAGAAGGCGCCCCCGACCAAGGCCACAGTCATGCTGACCTGGAAGCCACCGCCAACGAGAGCGGGCCGCCAAAGCGCGCGCATCCGTTCAATCGGGAGTTCGAGCCCGATCTCGAAAAGCAGGAATACGACGCCGATCTCGGCGAGTTCGCGGACGGCTTCCGGGTCGCTCACGAGGCCGGTTGCGCCGGGGCCGGCTAGGGCACCGACGACGAGGAAGCCGACGATGGATGGGAGTCGAAGGCGGTCGGTGGTTGCGACGGCCGCTGCGGCTAAGCCGAGAAGTACGACAGCTTCGACTAAGCCGTGGGAGACTTCCAAGTCCGGCTACTTCGGTGCGCGCTGAGCACGCGGAAATAAGATCCGGTCGCGCGTCAAAGGGATTGTCGAATCTGCTCGAGCACGAGGCGCGAGCGGGCTTCGTTGCCGAAGATTCCGATGCGAATCCGCAGCTCAGTCTGTTCGGGCCCGGTCGCGAATAGCCGTATGTCTACGGGGTCACCACCCGCTGTCGTCGCGGTCCATCGAACGTTGTCCTCAGCCAGCACAGCCTCGGCGTCCACGTAGCGGAGTGTCTCGACGGCCAGTCGCGTGGCATCGTGGACTTGTGTGAGAGAGGCTGCTTCGGTCACGCGAAGCTCGCCCGTCGCAAAGGCGATCGCGCTGGTTCCCGCACCGCCGACGAGTAGCAGCGCGCCGCAGCCGCCTTGCGCGAGAACCATTCCAATCAGAGCGCAAAGAAGCGCCGAACGTCTAGCTCGGTCTGCTTTGGAGCGGTCAGGCATTATTTGCTGGATTCGTCTCACGCATGCGAGTCTCGGCCTTCCCTGGGAATCTGTCGAGCAGGCGTAAACAATTGAGCTCTTCGGTCACGACGAGGATTAGCTAGCCGCGGCGCCCAGAGAGCAAATCGACTCGAGTCTGCTTATGGCGGGGGAAGATAGACACGGTTTTGAACTCGCCCGAGGCGATCGCGCGCGTCTGCGTCGCGAGAATTTCGTGGTGCATTGCGATGCAAAGGGGGGCGATATCCCCCACGAGCGAATTCCTATCGAGGTTTTGAAGCAAAAGTGATGCGAACCTGCTGAACGGGTCCGGTATCGAGAGAAAAGCCTTCAAGAATCGGTGCCTACGCGGCGATAAGTCACCTCAGTTGCCGCTCTTATTGCGGCGCGGCCCTAGGATAAATGGAGAGCGTTGGGAATGTCCGAGAAGCAAAGCAAGACACGTACGGAAGAGGGGATTAGAGGCTGGTCTGCTCCAAGTGAGCCAGAGAGTTATGTCGAGCACCAAGCCGCCCTCGACGCCACGCTTTTTCGCCAGGGCTCCGATCCGTACGAGCTCGTGCTGGAGCTCGAATCCGGGGAACTCCGCGTCCGGGATCGCTCGCGAGAAGCCCATTCGAGCCTAAACCGGCGCTGACTCTCTGAAGGAATCCAGCATTGAGACAGATTTCCCAAGGGGATACCGGGAAATCTGCACAAAGCGGTGTTAACGTACCCGTCGGGGCCCCTCGGATGACGAGAGGGCTTCACTGTTATTGGGACCACTGTTCTTCCACGTTCCCGACGAATCGTCGGTGAATTGGGGGTCTGTCCCGCGCGCGCATCTTTCATGCCGCGCACGCATTTCCGGGAGAATGCCAAGTGAGTCTGCATCCGCTCATTACACTCGTGAACGATCGCGACGTGAAGCAAGCCAAGGGCTTTCGCCTCGCCGCTGAGAAGCTTACGGGTACGTCCCTCGAAGCCGATTATCAGACCGAGGGAAAGAACACACCGAAACGTTCGGACGAAGACCTCACGTATTTGAACGTGCGGGTCGGTCGTAAGGCGAAGGCGCGTCAGAATAACCGCGACGAGAAGCATCTCGCCGAAGCCATCGCGCGCGCGACGAGTGGTGACGATCCGTTGCAGCTTGAGCTGCCGACAGGCGAGACGCTGACGATTGTTGATCACTGCGTGCCGATTAAGACGGCGGCCGCAGAGAAGGAGAAGGGCGACAACGATCCGAACGCGGGCGTGGAAGATATTCCGATGCTCGCGATGATCGGTGAAGACCGCGTCGGCGTGATCGTGATGAAATTCCTTGAGCCCGACGCGACCCGAAGTGGCGCTGGCGACACGCCGCTGCGACTTTTTTTGCAGGGCTTGGCGCATGCAGCCGTGGTCGATGCGAATAAGGATGCGTTTAGCGCTGAGATTCAAGCTGCCTGTGGTAAGTCGATCGGCGAAGAAGCACCCGCCGTGATTCTGGCCGCGAGCCCGCGCTACTGGGAGCTTTGCCGCAAGCGCGAAGCTCAGAAGGGCGCGGCCTGGATTCGTGAGCTCGAACGACTCGCCCGTGAAATTGGCGAGACGGTCGGAACCGAGTTTTTCTTCGTAGGCCTAACCACCGAAGCGACGGAAGAGTCGATCGGTTGGGATTACGACGACGAAGGCGCGAAGCTGAGCGGCGGAATCATTATCGACAAGGCTTGGGAAGCGGGGGCTGGGAAACTTAAACCCAAGCCCAAGCCCAAGAAGCTCGACCCGGCGGACGAGATCATCGAAGCCGACCCGTCGAAGCCCCTCATGCCGTATAATATCCGTGATTCGTATCAGCGCGGAGATCGTGTGAATCACAAGACCCTCGGTGAGGGCGTGGTTCAGAACATCACCGGTCGTGGAAAAATCTCGGTGATGTTTGGCGAAGAGAAGAAGCTTCTGATTCACGAGCGGCCTTAGCTCTCTCACCCTGGCCCCCAAACAAGAGTGATCCCGGTTGGGGATCCACTCCGCCTACTCTGTTTGCGCCAGCTTCTTCCCCACCTTTTGCTCTAGAGAACCCTCCTACATGTCCAAATCCGCCGACGACCCGCAGCGCTTCGAGCGCTTCGAAGGCACCAGTGGGTACATCGCATCCCGTTCACTCGAAGATGCGGTGAACTGTGCCCTCGCTCTTGAACGTCCACTCCTTGTTAAGGGGGAGCCGGGGACTGGGAAGACGCTGCTCGCGCATCACGTGGCCGAAGGCCTCGGCATGCCGATGGACAGTTGGCATATCAAGTCGACGTCCAAGGCCGAAGACGGGCTCTACGTATACGACACGATCCAGCGCCTAAACGACGCACGCTTCGGCGATGGCGATGTTAAGGATATCCGCAGCTATATCCGGCTCGGGCCTTTGGGTCGCGTGTTCTCCGCCGAAGAACGCCAAGTGCTTTTGATCGACGAAGTCGACAAGGCCGATCTCGAATTCCCGAACGACATCCTGCGCGAACTGGACGAAATGCAGTTCACGGTCATGGAGACGGGTGACGAGGTCGTCGCGAAGAAGCGACCTATGGTGATCATCACATCGAATAACGAGAAGGAATTGCCCGACGCGTTCCTTAGGCGATGCGTTTTCCACTTCATTGACTTCCCCGATGTCGATCAGATGCGCAAGATCGTCGACGTGCATCATCCGGATGTCGAAAAGAAGCTCCTCGAGCAAGTTCTTGTGAAGTTCTATTGGCTGCGCGACCAGAAGGAATTGCGAAAGAGGCCTTCGACTTCGGAGTTGATTGATTGGATCACGGCTCTGATTCGAGCGGGTGCTGACCCGTCGCAGCTTGAAGCGGAGGTGCCTTTCATGGGCGCGCTGCTCAAGAACGAGCAGGATACGCGAACGATTGGCGGCTTCCTTGAACGTGGTGGCACACCGCCCAAGACCTTTGATGAGCTGAAGGCCCCCGGCCGCCGTTAGGCGCGGGGTTCTCGGGTCATCTATCCATTTATGGTCTTCCTCGACTTCTTCTACGAACTGCGTGCCGCGGGGCTTAAGAGCACGCTCCAAGAATGGCGCATGCTGCTCCGATGCCTTGAGCTCGGGCTGCATAATTCGAGGATTGAAGGCTTCTACCACGTTGCACGCGCGTGCCTCGTGAAGAGCGAAAGCGACTTCGACACCTTTGATGTCGTATTCGCAAAGTACTTTGAAGGCATCGAAGGCGTTGCTGCGCTCCCGCAGGAACTGCTTGACTGGCTCGCGGACCCGAAGCCCTTCGAAGAGCTGACGGAAGAACAGCGCGCCGCGCTTGAACATCTCGACATCGACGAATTGATGAAGCGCTTCCAGGATACGATGGCCGAGCAGAAAGAACGCCACGATGGTGGCAATCGCTGGGTCGGAACGGGCGGGCGCTCTCCCTTCGGTCACGGGGGCGAACATCCGACCGGCATTCGCGTCGGCGGCGAGTCCCGTAATCGCACTGCCATGAAGGTTGCCGAGGACCGTCAGTTTCAGGATTACCGGACAGACGTCGCCCTAGATACGCGCAACGTGAAGCTCGCGCTTCGTCGCCTTAGGCAGTTGACGCGCACCGACGGTCCCGATGAACTCGACATCGACGGCACGATCGATAAAACCTGCCGCGATGCGGGCGAGATCGATTTCGTGTTCCGGCCGAAGCGAAAGAATGACGTTCGGCTGCTTCTGTTGTTGGATGTCGGTGGGACGATGGACCCGTATTTCGAGCCCGTTAGTCGGCTCTTGTCCGCGCTTCACGAAGAGCGTGGCCTGCGTGACTTTAAGGCGTTCTACTTTCATAATTGCGTGTATGAACGCGTCTATGAGACGGGCCGTCTACTAAGGTCCGAATCGATCATGACGGCTGACATGTTGCGAACCTACGGCGAGCGCTGGAAGCTGCTCGTGGTCGGCGATGGCGCGATGCATCCGAGCGAATTGAACTCAGCTCGCGGCAACATCAATCATCGTATGGAAACCGAAACGAGTGGCGCCGCCTGGCTCGACCGGATCGTGCGACATTTCGATCGTTCGGTCTGGTTGAATCCGGATCGCCCAGTCGAGTGGGCGATGTCTTCGACCTGTCGCCAAATTTCGCATATGTTCCCCATGCATCAGCTTTCCGTCGAGGGCATCGAAGAGGGCGTAAAGGGCTTGGTTGGCGCCCGGCCGACGATGGCGCGCCCCGTGATGGCTCCGGGGTCGAGCCGGCTCTAGGCTTTTGCTAGGGGCCTCGTCACAGCATCGCGCTTTACCGATCTGCCCTCGGCGCATCTCGCGGGAGCTATCGAGGATTTACTGCACGCCTAGCAGGTTTGCCGAGCGCCGCTCGAATAGCATGCGCGTTGCGTGAACTAGCTGTTTCCGCGTTCGCGATCTGATACATCCACGTGGACGTCCAGCTGCGGGAAGGCGATGGTTATGCCCGCCTCTGCGAAGAGTTCATCGATTCGGTACCGCACGTCACTCTGGATGCCGGTACGGTCCGTCTGTTCGTCGTAGCGGATCCAGAAGCGCACCTCGAAGAGCAGGGCGCTATCCCCGAAGTCGGCGAAGATGGCGGTGGGGGTGGGAGAGGGGCGGCACCGGGGATGCTCGGCGGCGGCCTGAACCAGAAGCTCTTCCACCTTGCGGGTCGGAGATCCGTAGGCGACGCCAATCTTGACGCGAAGCCGAAGCATGGGGTCTTCGTGAGTCCAGTTGACGACGTTGCTTTCGAGGAACGATGCATTGGGCACGATGATGTGGAAGTTGTCTGCCGTACGGATGCGCGTGCTACGGAGGCCGATGGATTCGACGGTTCCAACGACACCGCTGATGTCCACGAGATCTCCTGCACGGATCGGACGTTCGGCCAGCAGCAATAGGCCAGAAATGAAATTCGAGAGAACGGTTTGGCTGCCGAAGCCGATGCCGATTGCGAGGGCGCCACCAGCGACCGCGAATGCGGTGAGCGGAATATTGACCGCGCGTAAGGCGAGTAGGAATGTAATCGCGAGTAAGGCATAGAAGGTGAGCGATGCGAAGGCGCTCGAAGCGCCGCGATCGAATCCAAAGCGCGGGAAGAGGGTATGTCTTAGTTGGGTGCGCAGTACGCGGGCGAGCGACAGACCGAAGAAGAAGACCGAGAGGGCGATGACGATCTTACCGGGCGTGATCGGACTATCTTCAGAGGTCGTGAGCTCGTAGACCCAGAACGAGCGTGCGGCGGACCCCATTCCGCGAAGTCGCTCGCCAAAATCGCGGTTTTTCATGCGCGACGACAGTTCGACCTGCAAGCGATTTTCGAGACCGATCGCGCCATCGAGGTCTGCGAGGTCGGCTTCATAGAGTGAGACGAGTTCGTCTAGGTCATCGAATTCAAGCTGAAGGAAACGCGAGGCATTGGGCGCTTTCGGGTCGAATTCCGTCGTTCGCGTCAGCAGCTTCGCAGAGGCGAGCTTCGTTTCGGCGAGTTCCGCCTCATGAATTCGCCGCAATCGTGTTAGGCGATCTAGTACGCTCTCTGTCTCCGCGCGCCATGCTGGTGCTTCTTCGAGGTCGAGGCCTTCGCCGAGGACCTTGTAGCGGTGTTGCCAGGCGACGCGCATGCGCTCGAGTCGTTCGAGCCGCTCGCCGAGAAGAGCCGTAATGCGTTGGCGATGAGTCAGCTGCGTTCGCCGTGTCGATAATTCGATCGTGTAGTCGCCGTAGGCTTCGGTCTGACTGGGGATCGCGCGGCTCTCTGTCGCACGGAGCGTGACCTCAGCGGAGTTGAGTCGTGCTTTTGCGAGTTCGAGTGCACGATTGGTGCGCAGCCTTTCGCGGTCGAGTCGTTCTATGGCATCGGTCAGGTCCGCGGGGCGCGGCACCAGCTGTGATTCGACCCAATCGAGTGCTGCTTTTGCTTGGCGCGTCGCCCCCAGCCGAATCTCTTGTTCGATCGAGGCGCTCGCGACTTTCTGTTCGGCAAGCGCAGTTTGCTGATCTGCGATTGCGATCCGATCTTCCATCGCCCGGAGCTCTGTTTCGAGGCGAATGCGCTCGACCTGCTCCTTCTCGTTCTGAAGCACATCCGTTAGTCGGCGTCGTTCCTTGGCGAGATCTTGTGCACGATCCCGAGCGCTTTTTACGTTGGCGCGCCGGTCATCGAGGACATTCCTGTGTTGTTTTTCTTGGCGTGTGGCGTTTTGCCAGGCGAAGAAAACACCGTCGAAGGTCGGGATCGGAAAGGGCGGGGGGTCGGCGACGATTTCGCTTGGGTTTCGAGCGAGGCCGGATTCGATAGCCGCCTTCCCTATACGCAGTGCGTCGATCTGGATTTGAGCCTCGCGCCTTTGCTCAAGAACTCGCACCAACCGCGTCGCGGCATCGGCGGAGCCAGTGGTAAATCGGCGTGTATCGACTTCCGGATCCGCTGGGAGATCGGCGCCTCGCTCGAGGGCGGCGAGCCTCGTGCGAGCCTCGGCCAACGCTGCTTCGATCGCCTGGATCGGCGGGACTTTTGGCCGAGCGGCTTCGGCGGCGCTTGGCGTATTGGATGCCGGATTGAGTGCGTCGAGCAGCAGATTCTGGGCGAAGGCCGCTGTCGGCAAAACCGTAATCAGGGCGACCCCGAGCATCAGCAGGCTCAGGGAGCGACGGCATACGATGGCCATGCCCCGCTGGCTGCTTCGGCTGCAATCAACGGAGGACTTTGTTCGCGAACGGGGCCCAGGCATCTTCATCGACGGCCATCCTAGCAGCGCTGGATTCACCTTTTGTCGCGAGAATCTGACAGAACTAGTCAAAACAAGAAAATCCTTATTAACTCCAATTAGATGTATGTGTTTTGTCGCCCGACAAAACGTGTTCGTTCTACTACTCGGGGGCACTCGGCGGCGCAGGCAACTCTAGGAGCCGACCGAGTTGACGGTTGCGGATGTGTTCGGGACCCTTGAGCTCTGCGCCGTGGAGGTCGCGATTTCGATGTCTCTAGACTCCGCCTTTCAGTATGCCGCCCAGCTTGAAGATCCCATTCGTGCCGACCTAGTCGAATCTCATCGCCGCTCCTGGGCGCGCCTGGCCGAATCCGGCACCTGGTGGACGGGTCCAGAACGAATCGCCATCGCGGCCGCGAGTCGCGCCGCGATTGACTGCGCACTTTGTCGTGAGCGAAAGGAGGCGCTGTCTCCTTTTTCAGTCACTGGCGCGCATGACGGAGTTTCCGGAGGGGGTTCCGAGGGCTTGGTTCCTGAGGCGGCGATCGACGCCGCCCATAGGATCGTGACCGACGCATCCCGGCTCTCTGGGACTTGGGTCGAAGGGCTCGCGGAGCAGGGCGTTTCCGATGCCCACTATGTGGAGTTACTGAGCGTCGTGGTTTCCGTACGCAGCATCGACGCGTTCCACCGCGCGATGGGCCTTCCGCTTGAGCCCTTGCCTGAGCCCACGCCTGGCGGTTGCGAGCCGACCCGTCGGCGTCCACCGACAGCCGAGAAGACCGACGCTTTTGTCGCGATGCTTCCGAGTCGCAAGCCTCCTGGGGAAGATGCGGACCTCTTTCCTGGCCCAGCCCCCTACGTGATTCGTGCCATGAGTCTCGTGCCGGATGCTGTTCGATGGCTCAAGGATTTGTCGGGTGCCCACTACCTCTCTATGGAGGCCGGGCAGATGTTTGACTTCGCGAATGGGCGAGGCCCTTTGTCTCGGGCGCAGACGGAGTTGATCGCGGGGCGTGTCTCCGCCGTGAATGAGTGCTTCTATTGAACGAGCTCACACGCATTGATGCTCCGTGCGAGCATCGAGACGCAAGGCGAGGAAGTCGATCTTCGTGGCTTGACCGACGGCAAGGCCGCGGGGGAGTCGTCGATTTCCGGTGCGGCGGCGCTGGTCGATTTTGTGGAAGCGACACTTGGGGGAAACGCAGATGAGATCGCCGCCGCACGGGATCTCGTTCGGTCCGAGTTAGGCAGCGAGGCTTTGGTCGACGCGGCGGCGGTGATCGGGAATTTCGAGCGGATGGTTCGGATCGCGGATGGCACGGGAATTCCCCTCGACGCAGCGGTGAACGTGGCGACGGAAGAGATTCGCTCCGAACTTGGAATCGACGCGTTCGCTTCGGAAGAGAGAAAGTCTGAAGTCGCTACATGGCAGCGCTTGATGGCGCGTGCGATCGATCCTTTGGCGAAGATAGGATTGCGTTGGCAGGGCCGTCGGGCTTCTCGTTAAGCGTCAACCTGTTGACGGCCTGCTAGAGGCTTCTCGCTAGACATAGGGCGGATCCCGCGACCTATTTCGAGGTGGATCCGGTAGCTTCCCAGAGCGTACGTCCCCGCGGAGTGACCGATCCTTGTTTGCACAATCTCGCTGGTCGATTTGGGCCGCACCGACGCTCGGTGCTGGACTTAGTTGGATTTCACAGGCAGCGTCGCTTTCGCTGCTGCCGGCACTTCCCTTGTGGATCGTCGCGACTTTGCTGGTTACGTCCGGCGGTGGACAGTTGCTTACTCCCGGCGATCGGCGCATCACGCAAGTCGGTGCCTTGGCCGGGCTCGTCGGTGCTCTAGTTGCTTTGCCCTATGCCTTTGTGATTGGCCCTGGCACAGCGCTCTTTCTCGCAGCCTGCGGAATCTTCGCTAGCTGGGGCGCCGGGCGTATGGCGCTTCATGTTGAGCCACACGTTTACGGCGTGCCCGCCCCCACACCTAGCGTGAGTGTCGCCGCGAAGGTGGCAGTCGATGAGTTGATCCTCGGCTTCGAGCATCTTTTGGGGACGCTTGGGTTCGATCTCGATGGCAGCATCGAACGCGTTGTCGAAGAAATCGATGAGTTGCACTCACGCTTCGCGAATGAAGGAATCCTGGAGAAACCAGAGACCTATCATCAAATGCCTCCGGATCTGATTGACCCCGAGATCCGTGTGAGCGAAATGGCTGGGCATCGCGTCGAAGTGCTGCGCTTCGAGAGCGGCTACGCGCCCGCGGATGGAGAGCCAGGGCGGGAGCGTTGGCTTTCCTACGACGGCTGTCGGGATGCTTGGGCGTACGTTTTGCGCCACGAGGGACCGCCACGTCCCTGGCTGATTGCCACCAACGGCTATCGGATGGGGAACGGAGCGATCGATGTCCAACTCTTCGATCGATTTCATAAAGAGGGGAAGGTCAGCGGTTCCAGTGGGCTCGGTCTCAATGTACTGATCCCAGTCTTGCCTCTACATGGCCCGCGGAAGCTAGGGCTTCATTCGGGAACGGGGTTTTTGAGCGTTGACGTCATCGATACCCTGCACGCTGAAGCACAGGCTATGTGGGATATGCGTCGGCTCTTGTCTTGGATTCGGGCGCAGGAAGCTCCATCTGTCGGTGCTTTCGGTCTGTCGTTAGGCGGTTTGACGACCGCGAATTTTGCGAGCCTCGCGGAGGGTCTCGTCTGCGCCGTCCCGGGAATCCCTCTCGCGGATATTGCGCGGATGGCCGAACGCCACGCTGCCGCGCATCAAATTCGCTATGCGGAGGCGCTTGGATATGATTTTAGTCGAATCTCCGAAGTTCTAAGCGTGATCTCGCCACTCGCACTTCAGCCGAAGGTTCCGCATTCGGGCCGAATGATTTTCGGTGCCACCGCCGATCGCCTCGTGACTCCGGATCAGGTCCGCGATCTCTGGCGACACTGGGAAGAGCCGGAGATTGTTTGGTATCAGGGGTCCCATATAAGCTTCGTAAATGAACGCGAAGTCTGGGCCGGGGTCGACCGAACGATGCGTGCGAGCGGATTGTCCGCCTAAGGGGGGTCGGTTCGCGGCGAGAAGAGGGGGCTTGGCTATGCAGCACGGGTATCGACTCGATGATCGTTATCTGGCGGAACGGGTTTTGCGCTAGACGCGCGTCCGCTCTGAGTCGAAGAGGGCCCCTTTCAGGCCTGCGCGGCCGGGGGCGCGAGACTAGTCTTTCGGCTCTTCTCGGCGTGTCACTGTGAACCCAATTCCTTTCGACGATTTTGGATGCCCCTGTTGGACGAAGACTTGCTCTCAAAGCCATTTAGACCGTTCCCGATTCGCGCGATGAATGCGCTCGGGCGTGGGCTTGCGCGGATCGGCATCACTCCGATTTCGCTCGAAGAGGACAGTCTTTTCAAAGCGGCGCGCAAAGACGCAGGACTTTCAGATTTCGGGCCGGACACGTTTCGTCCGGGACTGACTGCGCTTCTCGAGTCGATTGAATCCCAAGCGAAACTCACGCTATTCGGTCGCTATTTCACTCGGCGCCAAATTGTCGAACTCTTATCCCACAGGCTTCAGCTCGTGGACTGGCGAAAGCGTCGTCCGGAGATCACCGAAGAAGTAATTCGTTGCCCGATCTTCATTGTAGGACTACCAAGAACTGGCACGACTCTGCTTTACGGCCTACTTGCGGAAGATCCTGGAAATCGCGCACCGCTCTCTTGGGAGATCGATCAACCAAGCCCGCCCGCAGAAACCGCGACCTATCTCACCGACCCGCGTATCGCTTCCACTCAGGCTCGCTTCGATGAGGTCGGTCAACTCGCCCCAGGGTTTCAAACGATTCATCCCGTTGGCGCACTGATGCCTCAGGAATGCATTGTCTCGACAGCTTCGGAATTTATGAGTATCCGATTCCAGATGTGCTTCGGCATAGAGAGCTACGACGAATGGCTTCTCGATCAGGATATGCGGCCGACATATGAGCATCATCGTCGCTTCTTGCAGCATCTGCAGTCTAGGCACAGAGCGGAGCGATGGATTCTTAAGTCGCCTGGGCATCTTGGGCCGCTGGACGCGCTCTTTGAAGTCTATCCCGACGCGATGATCGTTCAGACGCATAGAGATCCAATTCGTGTTATTCCGAGTGTCGCGCATTTAGAATATACGATGCGTTTAGTATCTTCCGATGATGTTGATCCGAAGCGTGTGGGTAGGCAGATGCTCGAAGTTTGGGAGAAGCTGCTTAACCAGGGAATGGAATCCCGGGCGGCACACCCGGAGCGAGAATCACGGATTCTCGACGTCTCTATGCGCGAGATCGTCTCCGACCCGATCGCCTGCGTCGAGAAGATCTACGAATATTTTGATCTGCCCGTGAGCGACGAGTTTCGGTCACGCATGCGCGACTATTTGGATGCACATCCGAAGGACGAGTTCGGCGTCCATCGATATAGCCTCGCGGCCTTTGGCCTTGAAGAAGAGGCGCTAAACACGACGTTCAAGGGCTACCGCGAACGCTTCGATGTTACGCCAGAGCC
>DGPZ01000059.1:30369-86141 GCA_002390675.1 Deltaproteobacteria bacterium UBA4427 | reverse complement strand
GATCGTGTTTTCGAGTAGTCCCCGTTCGGTCATGAATTCGTAGAGCTTCGAGATGATCCAGTCCGTGCGAAGAATCGAATTGTCGTAGAGATCCGAAACTGTATTGCCGAAGAGCGCCGATTCCTCGTCATACGTGTACTCGTGAAGATCCATCAGATGCATATAGAGGAACCAACGACTCGATTTACCGTGAATCCGAAGGAATTCGATCGCGTCTCCGATCAGGCTCTCGTCTGTACCGTGTGCTTGAACGTTGGGACGCATTTGCTGAATTGCCTTATTGATGAGATTGCCCATCGGCCGGTAGTACTTATCGAAGCCTTGGTCGAAGCCGAAATAGCCGTGTACCCAACCGTTGCGGTAGAGACCAACCGTCTTGAAACCGGCCTCCGACATAATCTCCGCCGGCATCGTCGCTTCTGACGAGATCGCGTGGTTGAATTTAGTCACGCCAGATCGAATCGGATTCAGACTCGTCCATAGCGAGGCCATCGACGACTTGGTCCACGATGACTGGGCGATATGGTGATCGAACCGAATTCCGGTTGCCGCGAGTTTTGAGAGAAACGGCGTCGTGTCGCGTTCGTAGCCGTAGGCACTCATGCGCTCAGCTCTGAGGGTGTCCACTAATATGAAGAGCACGTTCGTGTCATCTTGGTCCGCAAGCGCGGCCAGATCTTCGACACCTCCTGTCGCTCGCGTGTCCGAGGCTTTACTCGTGAAGTCGACGGAGAGGTAGAAATATGTGCCAATGGCCGCAGCAGCGATCAAACTAAGAGGCCAAACCCGACCAGATGATTTATTTCCCATGAGCGCCTGAGGCTATCGAATGTTTCACGACTTCGGAAGGCATGGTGAGCCGGCGCGGGTGCATATCAAGACCGACACATGGTTGGGTGTCGTTCCGTGATCAAGTCCACGGAGGCATGCTAACGTTGGTGCATGAGAATCTTCAGCAGCAAGCGCCCGCTCCGGCTCCCCACTGTTCTTCTCTCTCGCGCTCGCGCCTTCTCTCTCGGCTTGTGCGTCCTCGTCACTCTCCTCTTTTTGGGTTGCACCCAATCGGTCGAGGATCGACTGAGGGAAGTCAGGCAGATGCAGAGGGAGGGCCTAATAGATGAATCGTTGGAGATCCTCACGGAGTTGATCGACGCGGGAGAACTCGACGGCGAAATCCTCTATCGCTATGGGCGGGGGCTATCCCTGGTCGGTCGACCGGGCCGCGCTGCATGGGCGCTCGACGCTGCGCAATCCGATCCGGAGTGGTTGATTCTTGCGGCCCACCAGCTCGCTCTCGACGCGTACCGGGGAGCCAACTACGAATTAGCCCTCGAGATTCTCGAGCGTCTCAGGAAAGAACGCACCGACTCTCACGACGCAGACCTGGGGGCAAGGCTCCTCGAAGTCCGCGCGCTGCTGCAAACCCGTCGCTTCTATGAAGACGCGCTCGAGAAGATCGAGACCATTATCGACGACTTTCCCGGCAACCAGGAGGCCATCAGGCTCAAGGTCGTTGGGCTCCTCGGGGTACGTGAAACCGACGAGGCCTATGAACTCATCCGAGAGGCGGGACTCCTGGCCGCGGACATTGGAACCGAAGAGGAGGCCGAGCTCGCGGCTGAAGACCCCGACACCGCCGAGATGGAAAGCAGCGAAGGCGCTGGAGGTTCAATTGCAGCAGCAGCAGTCGTAGGCGTCGACCCTCTACTCGATCTCGATTTGGCGCTCGATGACGATTACGACACCGAAGAGGTAAGCGAGGGTTTCTCCAAGCATGAAGAAGTCTACTGGTGCACCGTGCGAGCTAGTTTCAAGCGCGAGGCCGATGAAGTAGAAGAGGCCAAGCAGATCATCGAGGGGTGCCTCGCCGAGTTCCCGTCCTCCGTTCAGCTTTTGAACGAGGCGGTTTCGGTGCTCACCAAACTGGGGGAATACGACGAAATTATCGAAATTCTTCGTACGGCCCTTGAGGACGCCCCGGACAACAAGCACCTCCGCGACACGCTCGTCGAACACTTGGTGGCGGTCGGCTCGCCTGCAGAAGCGGAATCAATCTTGAAAAATGCACTGGATGCCGCGACTCAGGCCGAGCCAGCGCAGCCACTTCGAGCCGCTAGGCTTTGGATCAGTCTCGCGAGTTTCCGGCTCGAAAAGGGTGACAGCACGGGTGGACTCGAGGCATTCGATAAAGCTTTCGAGCTCCTCGGCGACCAGGCATCTGCCGACCTGCGATTCCGCTATGCCGACGCGTTGATTCTCGCTGGGCGCTATGACGAGGCGGTGTCGATCGCCGATGGAACACCGATTGAAGTGCACGGTCCGATGCTCCGTGGCCGCGTCGCCTTTGAGCGAGGAGATTACGAAACTGCCTTTGGGGAGCTGGCACGAGCCGCTCTGATGTGGCCCAACAATGCGCCGACTCGCTACTACCTGGCACGTACGTCAGAGGGCCGCGGTGATTTTGATCGCGCCGTCGAGGAATACCGCCAGGCGATGCGGTCGGATCCGGCGCTCTCCGCTGCACGGGAGCGGCTGGTCCGGCTTCACCTCGCCGAGGGCCGAGTGCGCGAAGCGGCTACGATCCACCGATTCAAGTCTCCTAAAAAGAAAGGATCTGCGAGTTCAGTTGAGATGAAGATCCTTGCAATCGAGATCCAGGCGAGCCTCGGAAACGAACCCGATTTGTCCATCCCTCCAAGTGAGGGATTCCCTCTTCGTTTGCTTCAAGAACGGATGGTGGATGCGCTCGGGCGTGGATTGCGATTCCGCAGCGGAGTGGCCGCCGCACAGGAAATGCTTGCCGCATTCGGCAATGAAGTCGAGTCGAGTGGGAGAGACATCTTTGTCAAGGAGCAGATCGATCTTCTTCTAGACGAGGACGATATGCTGGATCGAGCGATCGAGATTGTTCGAAACGCCGAGCCGACCTACCCGGGAAACCCCTTGATTTCGCTGGCACTGGGACAGGTGTTCGTTCGCAAAGGGATCGAGCTAGAGAAGGCCGAAGCTGCTCTGAATACGGTACTCGAATCAGATCCTGAAAATGTGGACGCGCTCGCAACCCTCGCGGACCTTGCTGCTCTCCAGGGTGATAGTGAGTCAGCGCTCGCGGGCTACGACAAGGTGCTCGAACTCGCTTCGGACAATCTGCAAGCCGTATTGGGCCGACTCCATCTTCTTGCAGAGACCGAACAGCGAGCAGAGGGCATCCAGACGATGGTGGACTACATCAACCGTGGTAATCCCTATGAGGGGCGAGCCGCGCTTGCGCTCGCGCTAGTTCTCGACGACGACGACTTGGGACGCGAGCGTCGAATTGACCTCACGCGGCGCGCGATTCGGTTTGGAGCAGGGAAACAGGCTCTCACGCTGCTGTCATCGCTTTCGCCGGAAGCCGCTGCCGAGTACGAACTTCGATCGCCGACTGATATCTCAAGTGGGGCTGAAGATGCGACTATACTGGTAGCTCCCGAAGAACAAAGCTGAGGGGATTTCGGTGGCCCCGCTCCCCCCCCTCCGGTTTTTTGCGATCATCCGGGGGGGGCTTTTCAGGGGCCGGTCGTTGCGCTTAGCATCCCTGAGCCGTCCCCTGAGTTACTGGCGGGCTCGGCCGAGTGCGACCTCCATTTTCTTTCGCGATTCGTCGTCGAGCAGATGTGCTCGGTCTAGTACGACCTGATTCAGGCCCAAGGGATTAGCCTCGATCCAGGCTTCTGCTGCAGTTTGATCCGCCACATAAAAGCGCTGTAGTATGAACATGGTCACGGCGTCTCGTTGATTCTCGTCCTCGTTATTGCCGCCTCGGTCGAGAAGATCCAGCCAGTCCAGGTCGCGATATTGGTTTCGTGTGATGATTGCTATGAGGGCCTGGTAGCGGAGTATGTCGACCGTCGTTTGATTGACGGCGTCGTGCTTGGTGTCGACCCAATCGAGCATTCCCTGCGGGTCCCTCCGCACCCACTTCTTCGAAATCCGCCGGATCGCCCGGAATCGCTCGGCCGAATTGGGAAAGTCAAGCACCCAATCGATCGCTGCTTGCGGATCGTGATGTCCCCATCCGCTGGCGATTCTGGGAACAAAAGTTCCGACATTGATTCCATTCTCACGGGCAGTCTCGAGCCACTCGATGCAAAGCTGCGGATTTTGGTGGGCCAAGATGGCCATCCCCGAAGCCAGCAAATGCCGCTTGATGTCCGCGTGGTATGGCAAAGACTGAGTCCATTCGAAGGCCGCGCGACCGCCGTCCCGCAAGATCTTCATCCTAATCCAGGCCTTGAGCGCCATTTGTTGCGTTTCGGGATCGGACTGCGAGAGCACGAACTCCGCGAGGCCGGGTTTTCCGGAGGCGAACCAGCCCGCGACCACCGAGTCTGCGATTGAACCGCGAAATGAAGGCATCTGCGATGTAGCGCTCGTGAACAGACCGCTCGACATCAATCCTTCGGGATCCTTCTGCGCCCACGTCCGCATCACGGCCGTAAGGACTCGTGGCTGCTCCATTCGAATTTCATGGTCGGCAAATATATAAGCCCCTTCTGGATCGAAGCGGGCCCACCAGCTTGCGAAGAGCGCGTATTCGATATCCCCCTGATCAAGGGGCGCGACCATAAACTCAGCCTTGATGTCTTCTAGCTGATCGGCGTTTGCTCGCTGGAGGAATTGTGAGACCCGTTCTGAGCGCTGAAGAATGTCCGGATGATGGAGGATGTCCTTTAACGTCTCGTTCGTCGAAAGAGCGTCGCCGAACGCCGGCGGGACTTCGTTCTCGGATATGCCCTCTGCATCCCCCTGGGGCACTTCAGAACCACATGCCACAAGGAAAATCATGGATGTGAAGAGCAGGGCGAAATACAAATTCGAAATCGTGATTCCCCGCGGCTCTGAGCATTGAAGTTGGATTTTGGGCATTTGCGCGTCGATCTCCGTTGAATTTACCGCCTCTATAACGCAAGGCGTCCGCAACCATAGCCTGGTTGAACTTCGCGAATCGGCAGAATCAGCATCTGACTCATGACAATTCTGACGATAATTCATTTTTTTCGTCACCTAAACAGGCGAATTAGACAACCTACAGACAGACAGACGGGGCGATTGTGATTTGTGAGGGTGAAAATACACCCATCCTTGAAATGTAAAGCGGATCAACATGCTGCCCAAAAACGCTAGAAAAGACTTCCATTCTTAACAGACCGCATGATAGAGTATTTTGATGTGAAGGAATTGACCATGAAATTGTGGTTAGTACCCATCAGAGAACCCGATCGAAGAAAGCCCTATCTACCCGGAAAATATTAGTTTCCGGATCATCATTTGCTGGTCTCCTGCACCGCTGTTGTGTGTAGAGGGGCAAAGACAAACCGAACGAAGGAGTCTCACGATGTCCAAAATTGTTAGAACAGCCCTAGCGGCCACATCGGTTGCGATCGCAGTCGGAATGGCGGCCTCAACGGTCCAAGCGCAAAGTGTAGCCATGGCCGGCAGTTACGCGGAAGGAAACGGGATCATCGTTAACATCCCGCAGAACCCGCCGAACGTGGCCTGTGATCCGGCTCTAGCCAAGTGTGTAGGCAAGCGAGATCTGCTTCCTTCAGACTTGTTGACGGTATCCACCACCCTCGGCGGAACGTCGATGGCCCCGCCGGCGCTAAGCGGTACGAGCATGGCCGTCCCCTTCCTTCGTGACGGACCGAGCTTCGGAGTCAAAGGTGCTCGCTTGATCGACACCCCCGGGGCAGCACAGGATGCACTCGGCGTAGGTGCACGGTTCACCGTTCCTCCCTTGGCCTTCAACCAGCGCCTGGGGCACCAGGTCGGCCAGGTGTTGAACAACATCGTCGTCCAGCTCGACACGACCTTCACCGCAGCCATGCCCGGTACCGCCCGCTCCCTGAATGACGGCATCTTCAACACCCAATGGAGCGTTACGTCCGAGGGTGGACGAGGCTTGCAGACTGGGATGAACCCCCTCCACGTAGCCAACCCAGATACCCGCATCATGGCGCAGCGTGTGTTCAGTGTTGCCAACGTCAATGCACACGGTCAGAACAATGGCCTGACGACTGGTGACGCGAACTACGATTATCGCGCGGCTATCAACACCGTGCACCTCGACACCTTCGGTGCCGATATCCTAGACCTGTCTTACAGCAACACCAATCCGACAGCCTTCTCGGGAACGATGACTATCCTCCTTGATGGTGCTGGTCGGCTCTACCTCAACTCGCCGGGATTCTCAGTTGCCATCGCTGGAGCAGGCGGACCGAATAGCCCCGCCACAAACTTTCTCAAGCCGATCGTCGGGTCGAACCCGGTGGGTGACCTTATTCCCGGCTTCAACGTTCGAAACGCGGCCGGATGGAACTACACGGTTCCCGGACGCCAAATCCCTGGTCGCATCAAGGCCTTCGGATTTGCGGCGAGCGGGGGCGGTGCACTCCCGGGTAATGCTGCTACGCAAATCGTTTCGGAAAAGTGCCTCGAGACTGCGCAAACTCCCACGTGCAACCTTCTCTCGCAACCCTTTAACGCTAAGGGCATCACGATCGCTCCGTTGGGTGCTGCACAGTCGAACAAGTTCATGTTCCCTTGGACGACGGGCACGGTTTCCATCGGACGCACTGGCCCGCGACAGGGTGTTGTTCGCACTCTCACTCAGACAGGGATGGGGTACGACTCGACCGTCATGACGACCGGTGGTGCGGTCCAGCGTAACATTGGCCTCGTAGCCGGCTCCTACAGCAAGCGAACTTCTCAGGGTGGCACGTCACTCGAGATGAACACGCAGGTCGCAGGTGTCGACCTCAAGTTCACGCCCGAGCCGGGTGCGACGATTGCACTGCTGAGCGGTCTCGGCCTTCTCGGTGCTCTCGGAGTACGACGACGAAGCTAGTCGGATGGGTCATCCAAGTGCCTGAGTTTTTGGGCTATTGGACAACTAGACCGATGAAATGAAAACCAGAGAGGCCCTAGCCGGAAGTCGGCTAGGGCCTCTTTTTCGTTCATGATGCCAGCACGCTCGCTTCGGGAGGACTAACGACGACCCCGAGAGCTGGTTTCGCGAAGCTGAGCCCGCAGCTTCGGTGATATCTCGAGCCCATCGATCCAGTTCGCAACGGCGCTCTGGTCCTCGTGGCTCCAGAACTTCGCCACTCGCACCAACATCGCATTCCGATTCGGCCCGGGCGGCAGTCGCATCACCCATTCCGATGCCTCTACAGGGCGCTTCCTGGCAAGTTTCGAAAAGAGCCCAGTGAGCATGAGCGCATCCACCCCTTTGAGGGTCCGCGGTGATTCCGCGCTGACGCGTGTCTCCTCGAACCATTTCCAGGCGGAGTCCATGTCGCGGATTCCCCACATGGCCATCGCCCGGGTGAGAAGGCGATCCCTCTGTGCCGTCGCCTCGCGTTCGATCAGCCAGATGACCGGCGCCTTTGGATCATTATTTCGCCAGACCTCTATCAATCGGTCGAGCACGTCCTCATCCATCCAAGCAGGCGTTCCTTCAGAAACGAACGATTCATACAGCTCAACCGCCGCAACCGAGTCCTCCCGAGCGACCAGGTAGAGTGCCACTCGGGCGAACCGCTGTTCGAAATCGCTCTGTGTATTCGGTTCCATCTCACGGGCGAGTTTGATTGCGGCCGCGGGCCCAGTGGCTTGCAAAACTCCTCGCACATAGCTGTCCACCACGTCGATGGGCTGATCCGAGTCCCAAAGCCGGCGTGCAACGATCAGGGCTCCCTTTGGATCACCGCCAAGCACCCAGCCCTTCACAAGGGGACCAAACGCCATGCCGCGCATATCCGTATCGGTACTCGTCTGGACGTAGTTGACCGCGTCCAACCAATCTCCGCGAGCCGCCCATTCACGAATCACGATTCGGAACCCCAGCTCACGTCGTGAGCGGATCGGCCAGCTCTCGACCTCGCGAATGGCCCCGACCGGGTCGAGATTTACCCAAGCCGCCAGGAAGATCTGCAGGTCAATCGGATCCCAACCCCCAACCCGCCCGGATACGACACGTGCCGCCCCCTTCACGTTATCCTCGGTGAGCCCCTTGAGGAGCCCGACAATGGAAACCGCCCGAGGAAAAGCTCGCGGCATCTGAAGTGCCTCAGCGACGGCGTGCTCCATTTCCGCCGCGTTGCGGATCTCACCTGCGTCCGGAAATTCGATCGGGGCGGGCCCGACGCGTTGCCCAAGGAAATACCCCAGAAGCAGCGTTCCGCCGCCCATCAGCCCAACCCATCCTCGCTTCATCAACGCCCCCTAAACCGCACGAATGGCACGGCTGAATGATCTAATCGTATGGAAAGTCGCGGCGCTTGAGGGCCGACGGCTCATCCTGGCCCGTCAAAGGGCGCGGCCGAGTGTGACCTAGATGCAATTTCGAGGCGAGGGACGACCTCGGAGATAAATACCTCCAGCAATTCCCACTACTTGGGGGAATCAGAAGGGCCGGGGGAGTATGAATTTGATCCGCCCATTAGGAGAATCCACGGAATCTGTTTCTTGGAAAGACGCGATTGTTTGAGCGTTTACAGTTGTGCTGGAGAGCATCGATCTCGTGCTCGTCTAGCAGTCGCTCAAAACTAGAGATAGACCGCGCGGAGAAGGTCGTCTCCGAGTCCGTCCCTCAGCCCTTCAACATCCCGTCGATCTTCTCGGACAAGGCCTCCACCTGGTACCGAAGCGGTGCGTTCTTCAGCACCTGCTCCTCGACCTTCTTGATCGCATTGCGTACGGAGGGATGGTCGCGGCCTAACGCCCGTCCGATCTCCGTCAGTGACGCATCTGTGTACCTGTGAGAAAGGTACATGGCGAGTTGCCGCGGGACGAGTACGTCGCGGCGGCGGGAGCGCGAGGCGAGGGCCTCGGGGCGTGCACCGAAGAATGCTGCGACGGCTTTGACGACTTCGGGGACGGCGATTTGGCGCGGAGCGAGCTGCGCGCCGGCGCCGGCCTTTAGGTCGATGGCTTCTTGGACGAGGCTCTTTTCGATGGCTCGACCTAGCAAGGACGAGGTTGTGACGACCTGGATCAGGAGCGACTCGAGGTCGGTGACGCTGGCGCCGAGGGCTTCGCATTCGCTGGCGTCGACAAGTAGATCGAGGCAATCAGCCGGGAGGTCGACACCGCCGGCCGCCGCTTTTTCGCGTAGAATGTGGCGCCGGACGATGGCGTCGGGGCGATCGAGCTCGGCTATGAACCCACGGCCGACAATGGCGCGAAGCTTCTCGTCGAGGCCGGTTAGGTCGCGGGGCGTTCGGTCGCCGGTTAGAAGGACGCGGCCACCGGATTCGAGCACGTGGTTGATCGTGTGGAAGAGTTCCTGCTGGGTTTTGGTTCGGCCAGAGAGGAACTGCACGTCTTCGACGATCAGCAATTCAATCGGTCCGCGGTAGCGCGCGGTCCAGGCGTCGTTTCGGCCGTTACGCATGGCGGAAACGAACTCGCTCGTGAACGTTTCGGCGGTGGTGTATAGGACGCGGCTTCGCGGCGCGCGGGGTGCGGCGGCTCCCGGGCCCGAGGCGAAACCGGTGGCTCGTGACTCGGGGAGGGTGCGACGGGCTTCGTCGGCGGCGGCGCGGGCAAGATGGGTCTTACCCATGCCCGAGAGACCGGCGAGATAGAGAAGGTTGAGGCTTTGCTGTCGCTTGCGAGCGAGCGCGAGGGCAGCTTCGCGTGCGAGGGAATTGCAGGGGCCGACTATGAACCGCTCGAAGGAGAAGGGCTCTGCGTTTCGGCTACCGGGCTCACCGTTTAAACCGAAGGAGCTACCGCCCTGTATCCCGGATCGAGGACCAGTCGGGCGCGCTGTGCGGGGTCTCTGAGGGGCGGCGGTACCAGAGACGACGTTCGGGCCTGCGTGTGAACTCTTGGACGCATCATTACGGACGCGAGCAGCGTATTTATTGAGTGGCTTGAAGGCCGGCACGCCGGAGAGGGCATCTGGTGTGTCAAAGACTACGTCGCAGTCCGTCGCGGGAGCCGCGAACGAGTTCGCGGTAGCCGTCGAAGCAGAAGGGGAAGCAGGTGCCTCCGCAGGTGCAAAAGCTGGCGCATCGGAAGGGGAATTCATGGGTGTTAAATGAGGTGACGGAACCGACTGGAGCGGGGCCCGAAACGCGCTCGGCTGATCTGTTGAGCCAGCGCCCGAGGTGCCCATCGAAGAGCCGCGACTGGCAATCGGCGAATGCATGCCCTCGTGACTGTCACTGCCATTCACGACCTGCGCACGACTTGCAACGCCAACGCTGCGCATGCCGGCGCGTTCTGCGTGCTGGTGGGATTGGGCCGAACCACGACCGGAAGCCTGCGGCGAGGCACTCACATCAAGCGTATGACCCGCGGCCCCTGCGAACTCATTCGCGGTTAGAAGTTCGAGGTCGGTGCTCGTTGCGCCAGCTGCGGCGAGGGCCTGCTTGATCGCGGGAAGATGGTTGTTGCGGATGCGGTCTCGATGGAATGAAGTCGTGCATCCGAGCACGATCCGATCGCCGGCGAGTTTCGCTTCGAGCGGCGCGATCCACGCGTCGAATACAAAGTCGGGTATGTGTTGCTGGAGTTGACGCAGAGCGTCTCCCCAGACCTTGGGCGAAAAGGTCATACGGTAAGAGCCGACGAGGAACGGAGGCGAGTCCGATCCCTTTCCCTAAAAGATGATTCGCTGGACGCGGAGTCGAGCGTAAGAACGATGCGAAGCACGAGGAAAAATTGAACTATGAAGCATGCTGGGCGCTGAGAAATTTCGATCGTTCTGCGAGTGACATCTTGGCCTGATGAATCGATCCCATGAAACGCGACGAGTTAGGCACGTTTCTGTCTCCTCTTTTAACGCCGCATCCCACTTAAAAATTCGATGTGGAAATGAAGAGTGAAGCGAGGGGGCATTGCCTCAATTCTCTGGTACTGAAGCGGATCTGGGGGTATCTCACGAGGTTCAAGGGAGTTTTACTCGATTCGGTATCGGTTCTTTCCGAGCGAAATCGAGTTAACCATTCATGCTTTGGATTGGCAACGAAATGTAACTTGGATGCCACACGCCGGGTGACACATTTAATAATCACTTAGTAGGCGCTGTTAGGCGACAATTGAGCAGTGTTTCGTTTCGAATTTCCGATGTAATTTGAGCACCTTCGGCGATCACCTCAAACTCGTTTCGACCCCACAAACATCGAAAGTGAACCGCTGTATCGAAAAATAGGATCTCTATTTATCGACCCAATACTCAATTTAACGCGAAAATTGTCGAATTTACGAACCGTCAGAATTAGTTAGGCAGAGCCGATGAACTCGGATCCAAACCGCCGGTCGCTGCTAGTCGAAAGCGCAACAATTCCGACATTGTTTCGCAGCGGTTTGCAATCGAATGGGCTTCGAGCAGTTGTTGGCGCTCGATTGGACTGAATGAAATTGATTGAGTCAGTGCGTTCACGAGTCTCGTTGATTCGAGTCGAGCGAATGCTTCGATCGCTTTT
Organism: Deltaproteobacteria bacterium UBA4427; assembly: GCA_002390675.1. GTDB lineage: Bacteria > Myxococcota_A > UBA9160 > UBA9160 > UBA4427 > UBA4427. Next base: position 74,661 of record DGPZ01000059.1, on the reverse strand, counting down.
GTAGGATCGTCGGAGGAACCAATCCGACGAATCAACTGATCAAGCAGTTCAAGCAAAGCGACACGCGTACCATTCATCTCCTCGATCTCTTGCGGCGTCGTCGGCTCGGGATCATCCAACAACTCTACGCGTGCGGATCGGTAAAGCTGCTCCGTGGGTCGCTTGTCCTCTTCTAGAATCCGAAAGCGACGCTCACCCACCAACATGATTTGGATGGTTCCGTCGGGTCGCTCTTGCGAGTGGGCTATGCGACCGAGGCAACCTATGTCGAAGATGGCGGGGTCTCCGGCCATCCTGTCGACGGAGGCGGGGCGAACCGCGACCATGCCGATCTGATGGCTGCCTTCGAGCGCCGCGCGAGTCATCTGCCTATAGCGCGGCTCGAAAATATAAAGAGGGACGGAGACCTCCGGCAGGAGGACGACATCGGACAATGGAAAGAGGGCAAGAGACTCGATTTGGCTCATCGTGTCGAGAGTCTAGCGGCGGAAGACGGGGGCGGAGGCGCTGCCGGCCCGCGGCGTTGACGTCGAGGCCGTTGGTCCCGACACTTGCTCTTGGGGGCTGGGCGGTTGGATAAGCGAGAGAAGAAGGAGCTGATGGCACAGCTCGAGCGGGATGCACAACGCATCTGTGCTCATTTCCGTTTGCGATACCGCGTGCTCGAGCCCGAACGGGCGAACGTGAAGCGGCGTTACGGCGTGTGCTTTTCCGACGGTACGATCCGGATCCGACTCTTCCACGTGACCACGCGAAAGGCGCTCAAGTACTCAAGCCTCGTGAACACTTTGTGCCACGAACTTGCGCATTTGCGGCATTTCAATCACGGCCCGCGTTTTCAGGACTTCAACGCCGAGATCCTCGAATGGGCGCGCCGCCAAGGGATCTATGTGCCGGGCACAGCGCCCCGCGAACGTGTTCGCGAATTGCGGGGAGCGACCACTGGTGGCGCGACGGCGGCAGGAAATCTGTTTCCGACGGCAGCTGCGCGCGGCGGAGCGTCCGGCCGAAGCCTCACGAAGACGCTTCCCAAGCCCGCTGCAAAGCCCCCTAAATCCCCAGGGAAGTCTTCGCCTAAGCCATCCCGCGCCACCAAGCCGATCTCACCTCAGCTTGAACTCTTCGGCTAGCGCCTCGTCAGGCGCCGCCGCTTGGCTCCCCCGCGATTTCCTTGCCCAACACTCCGCCAGCTTCTCAAGAGACCTCTAAACGCATCTAAGACGAGCCCAAACCAAAAGATCCCGAGAGGCATTGAGCCTTCGGGATCACTCGTTCGCCATCGATTGATTAGTTGGCGTGATGCTGTGGTGCGACGATTTCTGCTGCTGTCGCCGTGATGTCGTTCCGGGTCGCCGCTTAGCCCGCGTTGGAAGCCGCGCGGAGCTCGTCGACCTCTTCGAGGTTGTTCGGGCCGGTGACTACCTTGCAGTCGACCGCGTCCACGGCGATCGATTTGTCGAGTATCTGGGCAATCAGGCTGTCGACGCTCAGTTCGTCGTATTCGGCCAGGCCGTCCTCGAGGTCGCTCTCGGTGATGGAGAATTCGATTGAGAGCTTGATCTTGATGTCGTCCATCGTTCTCTTTCCTGTCGTCCGGAAATCGTGCTCCGGCTGAATGCTTCTGGCGATCGTTTTGAGACACGCGCGTGTCGCCCGCCGATCGATCATCGATCAAGCTGGGCAAAGAGTTGGAGTCGTCTCGTCCTGTGCTCGCTCAGGCGATCGCGCTGGCCCTCCGTTCACGCACAAGAGTGCTGACCATCCTGAAAAACCGGATGTCATGCGAGACGGATGCAGCCGCAAGTACCTGAATTTGCAGCGGAAATCCTTGTTGGCCGCGAAGGATACCGCAATGGGCCGAGCGGGGCTATCCATTTTTCCCGCAATTTCGAAGGCTTAGGGTCGAGAACACGTGGATTAGGGGTGGACGCCCAGAGATTTAGGAGGATCTGATATCGCGGGTATCGAGTCTGGCCTCAAGCCAAACGAGCAGGATCGAAGCGAAATGGATCAGCATGAACCCACCGAGCGAGATCCTATGCAGAAGCGTGAAGCTCTGTTGAGTCGCTTCGGTATTGAGGGCGCCGAGGGTACTCGGGCGGACCGCGGCGACGGCAGGCGAGAGGAAGATTTCGCTCGCCAGACAGAGGATGCCGAGCACCACCGGCAGTCCTATCACTATGCCGCGTCGACCGAGGCCAACGCCCGCTGCAGCGACCACGAATGCCGCCCCAGCCCCCACGAAATGCAGAATTGCGAGCAGGTCGCCCGCCAAGTCGCCAGCGATATCGCTCGGTAACACCTGGAACGCAATCCGCGAAACCACGAAAGCGAAGAATGCCCACGAACCGACCCAGCTTCCAAGGGCGAGCCAGAGTGACGTGCGCAGCACCGTCTGGGAAATCACGAAGCGGCGTTCTCGTCGATCGGTTGACCATCCGTCGGGCTCAGCGGCTTTAGCGTGACAGGATCGAGTCGCTGTTCCTGAAGATGGGCGGCAGTAGATTCATCGACGACGTCACTATGACAGGCGGCCTTGCGACCTTCGTGGCCCATCGCGCCCTTCGTCTTCGAGGCGAGGCGGTGGATCTCTTCGGGAGAGAGCACGCCACGCTGTTCGAGGATTTCTTTCTGCGTATCGTTGAGGGCCTCGGACACTTTAGGCGTGTCCCATTGATAGGACTCGTCCTTGCCCGACACGAAGAGTTCGATTTCCTTGGAGATTCTGACTGAGCACCAATCGTGACCGCACATGGCGCAGAAATCGGTGTCCACGTCGAGGTCTTCGTCGTGATAGGCGCGCGCCAGATCGGGATCAAATGAGAGCTCGAAGTGCTTTTCCCAGTTGAGGGCTGCGCGAGCCTTGGTCAACTCGTCATCCCTATCCCGCGCCGCAGGAATCCCGAGCGCGACGTCCGCCGCATGAGCCGCGATCTTGTAGGCAACACATCCCTGCTTCACATCGTCCTTTTTAGGTAGGCCAAGATGTTCCTTAGGGGTCACATAACAAAGCATCGACGCGCCGTGATAGGCAGCCGCGGTCGCGCCGATCGCGCTCGTGATGTGATCGTAACCGGGAAAGATGTCCGTCACGAGCGGGCCGAGTACATAGAAAGGTGCACCGTGGCAGAGCCTCCTTTGCAACTTCATGTTGAACTCGATCTGGTCAAACGGAACGTGCCCGGGACCTTCGATCATCACCTGGCAGCCGTGGCGCCAAGCCGTCTCGGTCAATTCTCCTAGCGCCTGCAGCTCGCCGAGCTGGGCCAGATCCGTTGCGTCCGAGAGGCCGCCGGGGCGGAGTCCATCACCAATCGAGAATGTCACATCATATTTGCGAATCAGTTCGCAGATGTCTTCCCAGATCTGCGTCATCAGGTTTTCTTCTTCGTGGTGGATCATCCACTTCGCCAGCAAGCTCCCGCCACGACTCACGATTCCGATCAATCTATTCGAGACGTAAGGCAGGTGCGCGCGCCGCACGCCGGCGTGAATCGTGAAATAATCGACGCCCTGCTTCGCCTGATGCTCAAGCGCTTCGAGGACCATCTCGCGGTCGAGATCTTCGATCTTCTTGTCGAGGATCATCGAGTAAATCGGGACGGTCCCGATCGGTACCGTCGACGCCACAGTGATCGCCTCGCGCGTCGCGTTCACATCACCGCCCGTCGAGAGATCCATGACAGTGTCCGCTTCCCAGCGTTCCGCCCAGCGAAGCTTCTCGATCTCTTCTTCGATGCCGCTCGAGATCGGCGACGCACCCATGTTCGCGTTGATCTTCGTGAGCGAAGCGCGACCGATCGCCATGGGGTCGAGATTATTTTTCAAGTGGACGCGGTTCGCTGGGATCACCATGCGGCCCGCCGCTACTTCGTCGCGGATTTCAATCGCCGTGAGATGCGGTTCGCGTTCAGAGACGCGAGTCATCTCGGGCGTCACGATTCCGAGTCGCGCGCTTTCGAGCTGCGTGATCGGTTCGAATCCTTCGGGTGCCTGGAAAGAGTAGGCGTTCGCCGGTTCCACTTCTGGGTGGGCGGAAGTTGCTAGGCGTTCGCCTTCGGGCAGTTCGGTCCAGTCCGGAGGCATGAAATCCCAAGCCGTCTTATCCGAGGGCTGGGGCATGCCGGGGGTGTCCGGAGAAGAAAAAGTAAGCGCGCCGCCGATCTGCGGCTGATTCGCGAAGCTGCCTGGCGTGGTGCCTTCGAAATTAGAAGAGGGATTGTTCCCTAGCCCGGGCAGCCCAAAGCGGGACGTCAAGAGCGCGAGATTTTCAGCGGAGGGACTAGGATCTGCGGACATCGGTATGGGCCTTCCCTAGGCGCGTTCTCTTCATCTTAGCGGCTCCGTCAAATAGAGACTTCACCGAAGCAAAGAAGCAAAGAGACGTCGTCGAAGAATAGGAACGAGATCAGGTTCGAAGGGTCTGCTCTCAGATCCGTTCGCGCTTCGATTTCGAAGCGACAAGCGGACCACCCCTAGGCGAATCAACGATCACTCACGCCGCCGCCGAAGCGACCACGCAGCAACCGAGCAGTGGAGTTGCGAGCGTATCACGCTCCCGAGGCGGGGCCATTCCGGAGAACCGAAGATTACGAATCTCATAGCTCGCGAGTGGCAGAATGCGGGCGGCTATGGATCTCGCGAAGTGAACCCCGGCCGGCCAGGCTACTCGCTCTTCGTTGCGAGGGACGTGGGATCTCTAGAGGATGCGGTAGGAGATGCCACGGTGAGGGGAGACTTCACCTCTCTGTCTATGTCCGCTTGGGCGGTCCTATCGAGTTCGGCTGCAATTCCGGATCCACGAACACGACCGGGGTCGTCGCGAAAACCGGATCGCTTAGATCGCTTGGGAGAAGGGCGAGCCCAGGCGCGGAGTCCGCTTCCTCGCTTGATGGTTCGTCGTTGGCTCCGCGCTAAAGTGATCGTCATGCCGAGTATCCCTATCGCGAATTCCAACTTTTTCTCCGCAGCGTTCTCGCCGTGCTTCGGCCGGCGCAGTCTTTTCGCTACACTTCTGCTCGTCGTGATGACGCTTGCCGGCTGCGACCGAAATATCGAGCCTTATCAGCCGGGCGAAGAAGCGAAGGCGCCAGATCTGGCACGCATCTTCCCGGCGCCGTCCGGTGCTGTTGGCTCGGCAGACGGTCAGGGAGATGAGGGCGATGATTTGGGGCAGGTACCGCGCGGCGCGGTGCCCCCGAGTCGCGCGGAAGGCAGTGGGCCAAGTGCTGCGTCCGCAACTTCTGGATCTAGCGACCCAATCACGGGGGAGATCGTGTTGCCGGCCGAGTTCGCGCTGTCGCGGCCCGATGGCGGCGTGCTCTTCGTGATTGCGAGGCCGAAGGGTGCGCGGGGTGGGCCGCCTTTGGCGGTGCTGAGAATTCCGAGTCCCGACTTCCCGCTCGCGTTCTCGATCGGTCCGGAGGACGTGATGATTCCGACCATGCAATTTGTGGGCGAAATTTCTATGTCGGCTCGACTTGATGCGGATGGCAATGCAATGACCCGCGGCGCGGGCGATATATCGAGTGAAGTGATCGAGTCTCTCGAACCGGGAGCAACCGGCGTCACGATAACGCTCTCCGAGCGCAGTTAATTACATCGATTCGATTCGAAAAACGGGGCGTTAGGCGCGGCGTTAGAACCGTGTGCGTTCGAGCTTTACGTCCGCTCGCGCCCAGGCACGGGCGTGGCCTTGGCGGGCCCATTCCGCTTTCGCGTCATCGCCCCTGAGTTCGAAGCTCTTAGCGAGACCGAAGAGCGACCATCCGTTCTTGGGATACTGCTTGAGGTCCGCGAGATAGACGGCCTCTGCTTCTGCGGCACGACCGAGGTCGAGGAGGACTGCGCCTAACGCCTGTCGTGGGGGCGCGTACCAAGGCGGCGGCTCCATGTAGGGAAGCGCATCGTGCAAGGCGGTTGCTCGTTCGAGATGCGACACCGCATCATCGAAGGATGCCCCTGAAAGCGCGAGTTCCGCATCGAGGTCTGCCGCGGCAATTTCAAGAAGCGCACGGGCCGAAGCCGTTCCGCCCGCGAGAATGAGCTCTGCGGATCGTGGGTCGTCGATGATGAGTCCGAGCCGGTAGCGCGCGGCCCGTCCATAGTCGGAATAACCGTCGCGCAATTCTGCAAGGCCACGGGTGTACTGCCAAATGCCCGCGAGGTAGACATCATCGTCTGAGGGTCTAGTCTCGGCGAAGAGTGCATCCCACATTCCAAAGCGCGCCATCGTGAGCATCGGAATTGCGACGAATTCCTGCAGAATAGGCACTTCCTTGAGGCCGCCCTGGGTCACTGCGGCGAGTTTACGGGCCGTCATGAGCGCAAGGTCCTGACGCCCTTCCGCCGCTGCTGCAGCCCACAAGAAATGAACGTTATGCGGGTAGTAGGCAGCTCGGTAAAAATCGCCGCCCCGGCACCATGCAAAGAATTTCTCGTCGGCTTCGGACGCGCGTGCATTGATGTCGGCCGCATCTTCGTAGCGTCCGATTCGCCAATAGATATGCGAAGGCATGTGGACGAGGTGCCCCGCTTCGGGTGCGAGGGTCGCGAGACGATCCGCGGCCGCTTCGGCGCGCTCGGGGAAATACTCTTCCACCGCGTGGATGTAGTAGTGGTTCGCGCCGACGTGCCGCGGCTCGCGATCAAGAACGGATTCGAGGGCCGCGATGAGCTCGTTGGTGTATTCCCGGGGCTTCGCTTCGCTCGTCCAGTACGCCCACGGGGTTAGATCCATCAGAGATTCCGCGAAGAGCACCGCTGCATCGAAATCGTCGGGATTCGCCTGGACGAGTGCGCGCATGGATTCTGCATAGGCGAGGTCGAGTGCGCTGCGATCCTCCGTGGGCTCTGCCTGGTACCGAGGTGCGAGGGCTTCGGCGTAGGCGCGGTCGCGGCTGCCTTCTTTTGTCAAGCGAACGGCCTCTTGGGCCTCTTGATGGGCGCGTTTGGCTGCAGTGGGACCCATAGGCCGGTTGATGTTGGGGCCGAGGGCGAGGGCGATACCCCAGTGGCAGGCGCCACAGTTAGGGTCGAGGCGAAGGGCTTCCTCGAAAGCCTCTATAGCTGCTTCGTGATTGAAACCGAAAATAAGTGTTAGGCCTTGGTTGAAATAGCTCTGGGCGAGAGGCGAGTTTGTCTCGATCGGGTGTGGGATCGCGCCGAGCTGATCCGAGAGCCGCGGAGTCTGAGTCGTGGCTTCGTCTGCGAGTGAAGTGCTGGGCGCCTCGCTGCCAGGCATGCAGCTGGCGAGTGTTATGACGAGGAGCGTCGCTATGAGTGGTGTCGCATTGAGGTGTGGGAGGAGCGCAGGCTCGCGGTATGCGCCTCGCCGCGGAAGGGAAGAGGGCCGCGGTGTAGGAGTCGAAGGGGACGAGAGAGACATGCGCGCTCCTCATGGGTTTGAATTGCGAAGTTGAGCCTCCGCATTGAATCACTGAGCCAAATTCAAAGGCGCCATTCGATGGTGCCGGGAATAAGCGTAGCGAGCCCTGTCTTTCCGGTCTGCGCCCGTTCTAAGAATCCGAGCTGGGGGATTAAGCTCGGACCCGCTCAGGACTCAGTGATGTCCGGCGGCGGCTGGGCGGAGAGCGCGTCGAGCATGTCGAGGGCTGCTGTTGTTCCGGCGACGATGACCGCGTCGCCTTCGACGAGCACATCGTCGCCGTGCGGGACGCGCAAATGGGTGCCGCCCTCGGGCTTCTTGGACCGAACGAGGAGAACCTGTACGCCGACGCGTTCGCGGAGCGTCAACTTGCGGAGTGATCGACCCGTTACATGGGGCGGGGCCATTATTTCGCGGAGCTGGTAGCCGTCACCCAGGTCGACGGTTTGGCCGCTGCCCGCGGCGCTGATGCTCGTATGCATGCCGCCCGCGAGATCGCGTCGTAACTGTTCGCGGTTACTCGCTTCGATGACATCTTTTTCGCGAACGGTGCCAACGAGTTTTGTTCGATCATCGGCGTTCACCACAGCGATTTCGTCGACATGACTCGAACTGAAGATCTGCATCACGACGGACAGATCGACATCGTCGGAAACTGAGGGATGGCTCGTGTCCACGAGATCCCCAGCCACGACGATATGCTGCAAGGTCTCTTGCTCGTAGATGAGACGCCGAAGCTCTGCGAGAGAGATTGCGCCCAGATGCGCCCCGGTGGGACTCTCGACGTAGAATTGGCTATGTGGACTCTGCACGACCAAGTCGAGCACGGTTTTGAAATTCGCCGCGGCCGGTATCACAACGGGATCGAGCACGATCACCTCGCGCACCGAGAGTTCCTTCAAGACGTTCGGGTTTTTCGCCTCGAAGAAGTCGATCCCCTGGCGACGTAGCTTGACGGTATAGATCGAGTCTCGGAACGAGACCTGCGCCACGAGCGTACTGATCACGCAGGCCGTCATGAGTGCCGGAATAATATCGATCGTCTGGGTCAGTTCGAAGATGATGATGATCGCGGAGACAGGGGCATGTGTTGCCGCAGCAACCACCGCGCCCATAGTGACGAGCGCATAAGCGCCTGAGCTGCCGGTTGCGCCCGGGAAATACTGTTCGACAAGCGTGCCCACGACGCCGCCGGCCATCGCGCCCAAGAAGAGTGAGGGTGCGAATACGCCGCCCGAGCCGCCGGAACCGATGGTGACGGAGGTTGCGAGGATTTTGGCGACGACGAGCACGCCCATCATGCCCGCGGTCATGGTGCCGGCCAGGGCGCCGCCGATCGTCGTGTAGCCGACTCCGTAAACGTTAGGCAGCCAGATCGCCATGGTCCCGACCATAGCCCCGCCGATTGCGGCCTTGGACCATTCAGGGACGGGAATTTTGGCGAAGGTGTCTTCCGCGAAGGAAAGGGTGCGGATGAAGGCCACGGCGACCACGCCCGCGACAATACCGGCGACCATATACGGTACGAGTTCGAAGGGGCTTACGATCTCGAAATCGGGGACGATGAACGCTGGGTGATTGCCGATCGCATAACGTGTCGCGACGGATGCGACGACTGAACTGATCACGATCGGAGTAAACTGCGTGACGGCGAAGTCGCCGACTATGATTTCCGCGGCGAAAATGGCTCCAGCGATCGGCGCATTGAACGTGGCGGAAATTCCTGCCGCCGCTCCGCAGCCGACGAGAGTTCGCACGCTGGCGGCATTTAGCTTGAGCCACTGCCCGAGATTCGACCCAAACGCCGAGCCGATCTGGATGATCGGACCTTCGCGGCCGACCGAGCCGCCGGTTCCGATTGTGAGTGCGGAGGCGAGGGCCTTTACGCCGACGAGGCGTGCGCGAATCACGCCACCACGAACCGCAACGGCCTTCATGACTTCCGGAACACCGTGGCCGCGGGCTTCGCGAGCAAGGAGGTAGATGAGCGGGCCGACGATCATGCCACCGACGGCGGGAATCGCGATGCGCCAATACCAAGCCATTTGCTGCGCGACTTCCAGGGGATCGCGGGTTTCGGCGGCCATGCCCTCTTCGAAGACGGCGGCGACTCCATCGAGACCTTCGAAGGCAAAGCCTTGGATCACGCGGATCATCAGCCGAAAGAGGACGGCGCCGATCGCTCCGGCGAGACCGACAAATATTGCGCAGACGACCATGTAGAGGTGGCCGCCGCGTTCGAGGAGTTGACTGGTATCGGCGGGCGCTTGGGACAAACGAGTTCTCTACAGGGGAGCGAGGAACGGAGCCCGAAATTAGCACTGACTGGGCTGAACGCCGTTATGGATCGAAGACTCTTTATGGAGAGGGTCATCTTAAGGTTGGGGTAGTCTCCCTAGATGGCGAACCAAGACGAAGCTGTTTCAACTGTCGCACCGCCGGTCTGGCGCGTGCTCGAAGAAGAGCATTTGCAGCATTGCAAGGTCTTCGATGTCCATAAGGCGACCATGGAGTCGCCGCTCACGGGAGAGCCTCATCCTTTTTACCGGATCGAGTCGCCGCCTTGGGTCAATATTGTTGCGCTGACCGAGGCCGAAGAGCTGGTGCTTATCCGTCAATTCAGACACGGATCCCGGGTCGTCACCCTCGAGATCCCCGGCGGCCTGGTCGACCCCGGGGAGACGCCGGAGTTCGCCGGCGGGCGAGAGTTGCTCGAAGAGACGGGCTATCGGGCGGGCCGGCTTGAGAGCTTAGGCTCGCTGAATCCGAATCCGGCGCTCTTCGCGAATCGAGTCCATATGCAGGTCGCCCTTGATTGCGTTCAGGAACAAGAGATCCAGAACACGTCGACCGAGCACACGATGGTCGAGCTACTTCCACTTGCGGAGCTGCCGGCGGTTTTGCGCGAGGGTGGGATCGATCATGCGCTTGTGGTGGCTGCGCTCTACGCCTTTGATCTTTGGCGTCGCGAGCAAGCGCTGTAGCAGGCCGCCTGGCTACGCGAGCGATGCTTCAGGGTTCGCACACAGCCCGTCGCTTAATAATCTGTACGATCGATTTGGTCGATCACGATGTCGACTAGCCGAGGATCTTCGCCAATCGGAGCGAAGACCCGGATGTCTATCTGCGTATGACGTGCGCGGGCGGCTTCGACCAGTTCCGGAATCGTTTCGCGCACGTGATAGCCGGCGCTCAGGAAATGCAGATGGATGTGAATTTCGACTGCGCCCTCGGCAACGAGTGCATCGATCGCGGTCGGCATGTCGGGTTGGGCGAGTTCCATATGCGCATGTGTGACGCGCCATTCCGGACGCGCGCTGGCGACCTGCTCGGCGAAGGCCGCGAGCCGCATGTTCGCCTCGGCATTTCGCGTTCCGTGATCGACGATCAGGAGTGCACGTCGCTGGGCGGAGCTTGTTTCACTCATTGCGGGCCGAGGCTCCTTTGATTCTTGGGTAATTTTTCGGGTGAGGCTGTCAGGAATTCAGTCTGCCACCCGGGCGATGGATCGAATCGACAGGGTCCGCTGATCGAAATCCCTACCAGTACGTCGCCCGGACGGTCATATCGCGAGTCGGTCGCACTCGGCAGGCCAGTCGCAGCTCCGGATCGATCCGGTTGCGCTCTTTGATACGTGCCTCGCGTTCCGATTCTTCCTCGATCGCATCAATCCCCGAGATGACGTCTAGGCCACAGCGCGCGCAAGCGCCGTTTTGGCCGCAGGCGCTTGCAATTGGAAGTCCCGCCTCGCGGGTCGCCTCTAGGAGGGTCATTTCCCCAGCTTCGATTTCGAGAGTTCGCTCCGAAGGCAAGAATTTTAGGGTGCATTTCATGGCGCAGAAGTCTAGGCGCTGAACTCGCGTAGGCGAATAGCTGGCACATAATCTGTGGCACCTTCGGGGCAATGTGGTTCTGGGGCTGCCGCCATCTCGCGATTGCTGGGGTACGCTAATAGACATGTCCACCGCGGCGCTCCTCGTCATCGGAAATGAGATCCTCTCGGGTAAGGTTCGCGATACGAACTCCGCGTTCCTCGCCGTCGAGCTGCGCAAACTCGGCGTGGAACTCGAACGTATTCTGACGATTCCCGACGAGATCGATTTGATCGCGCGAGAAACGAAGGCGATGTCTGAAAACTACGACTACGTCTTTACGTCAGGCGGTATCGGTCCGACTCACGATGACATGACCATGGACGGGATCGCCCTTGCGTTTGAGCGTGAGCTGGAAACGAACCAGTCCATGATCGACCGGATGGCTCGTTATTCGGATAAGCCTTTGAACGATGCCATGAAGAAGATGGCGATCATTCCGGCGGGTGCTGAAATTCTCGATGTCGGTGGGCTTTGGTTCCCGGTCGTAGTCGTTGAGAACGTGCATATCTTCCCGGGGATTCCGGAACTCTTCGAAAAGAAATTCCACTCGATCGCTGACCGCTTCAGTGGCGTACCTTTCGTGTTGCGGAAAATATTTGTGCGAGAGAGTGAGAGCGACATTGCCGATACTTTGAATTCGCTTCTGCGGGAATACCCGGAGCTCATGCTGGGCTCCTATCCGAAGATCAACGAAGAGCATTACCGCGTCATGCTGACCCTTGAGTCTCGCGATGAGGCGTATGTCGAACGCGCGACGGGGCAGTTAGTCAAGAACCTGCCCGACGATGCGATCTATAAGATCGAGTCTTAAGCGCCGCGCCCAATTGATAGCCAAGTGTTGGCTAGGTGCTGAAATAGGCGATTACAGGGTGTTGAACTAGGCAATGGACGACGCGACTTTGCGGAGCTGGCTTGCCTTTGCTCATCCGATTTGGATGGTGACGAGCCTTGTGCTCGCGATTGCGACAGCTCGCATGGGCCTCGAAATTCGCCGCCGCCGCATGAAGAGAACTCCTATCGGCCTCGCACTTCGCGACCGGCACCTTCGATTCGGGAAAATTTCGATCGCTATGGTCGCGGCCGGCTTCATCTCCGGCCCGCCGTCCATGTTGTTGCTTCGCGACCGCGCCTGGTTCGATTCCTTCCACGGAATCCTCGGAATCATCGTCCTCGGCCTCTTCCTTTGGACGGGTTGGACAGGCCGAGCCCTCGCAAGTGGCGATCAGTCGGTGCGCGATATCCACCGCATTGCAGCCGGGTCAGCGATCGGCGCGGCCATGCTTTCCGCGGTCGCGGGCTTCGTCTTGCTGCCCTGAGCGAAGGCGGCCTAATGCTGAGACTGGGGGAGGCAAGTAGGCGACGAGCATTCGCTTCAGTATGAGAAAGGTTCGAATCGAGACATTCAAGTCCAAACCTGCTGCGCAGCGTGCCCGGCACCGCTGCTACCGATCTTGTCGCGCCTGGATCCCACGACCAACCCGGAGGTCTCCTTGAACTTGATTCACCGATTCAGTGAATTTGCCGCCGCCTTTTCTCGTTCGGCGTGCATTAGAAATGCGCCGGATTTGTAAGCAAAGCTTCGAGCAGAAGCTCAAGCGCGGTCGGCAGATGTGCGTGAGTGATTGAAATTTTTTCTGTGGAATCCGGCACGCCTAACGCGGTAGAACGTCCTGGCCGCGCTGCCGCAACCAATGGTCGGCGAGCACGAGACAGACCATCGCTTCGACCATGGGCACGGCCCTAGGCAGCACGCAGGGGTCATGGCGTCCGCCGGCAGAGAGGGTCGTCTCCTTGCCGCCCGCGGTCACGGTGTTTTGTTCGGTTCGGATCGTGGCGGTGGGCTTGAAGGCGATTCGGAGGTTGATTGATTCGCCGTTGCTGATGCCGCCTTGGATGCCGCCCGAGCGGTTCGTGGCAGTTCGGGTTCGGCCGTCCTCGTCGATCAGGAACGCGTCGTTATGTTCGCTGCCACGGAGAAGCGTGCCGTCGAAGCCGGAGCCGATTTCGAAGCCCTTGGCAGCGGGGAGCGACATCATGGCTTTCGCGAGATCGGCTTCGAGCTTGTCGAAGACGGGGTCGCCTAATCCGGCCGGGACATTGCGTGCGACACATTCCACGACGCCGCCGATGCTGTCACCCTGGCGGCGCATATCGTCGATGAGCGTGTACATCTTCTCCGCCGCCTCCGTATCGGGGCAGCGGACGTCGTTGGCTTCGATCTCTTCGAGGGTCACGGTCTCGGCGTTGACCTTCGAATCGATGTCCTTGACGCGGCTCACCCAGCAGAGGACTTCGATCCCGGCGTGCTCGCGAAGGAGCTTGCGGGCGATGGCGCCGGCTGCGACGCGGCCGATCGTTTCGCGGGCGCTGGCTCGGCCGCCCCCCTGCCAGTTGCGCGTGCCGTACTTAGCATCCGTTGTGTAGTCGGCGTGAGAGGGCCGGTACGTCTCGCGCATCTCGTCATAGGCACTGGGGCGCGCATCTTTGTTTCGGACCAGAATCCCAATAGGCGTTCCTAGGGTCTGACCCTCAAAGACACCCGAGAGGATCTCGGCTTGATCTGCCTCTTGGCGCGGGGTGGTGAGTACGCTTTGCCCAGGTCTTCGTCGATCGAGGTCGCGCTGAATTTCGGCGACATCGATTGCTAGGCGAGGCGGACAACCCTCAAGGACGACCCCGACGCCGCCGCCGTGGGATTCACCGAAAGTGGAAAGTCTGAAGAGATGACCGAAAACGCTGCCCATGTGGATCCGAGTGTTTCGCTAAGCGCGAGGGAGAGGAGAAGTCCGAGAGAGGCTCGGCGACCCATGATCGTCAGTGCCCCGGTTCCTTTCGGAAAAGGGCGGCTGCGACTTCACGGGACACGGGGAGAGTACCGCTTGTCGAAGGAGAACGCCGAGGTCGGGGGAAAGCCTGAATCCGGCTCCGGTCGAGCCCCCGGACAGTCCAGTAAATTCGGTTCTCATGAGAGTGCAAAGCTGCGGCAGCACTAAAGCCTCGGAACGTACCCGACGACATCCTTTCACATGGGACGGGCTCAATATTCTGAGCCGAAGGAGTTGGGAATCATGCAGACACAGCGGATCGAGAAGACCGTGGATCGCAGTTCGCCATTGGCCCCGGAAGCCAATGTGCAACTTCGGGCCGAGCGACCCGAATCCCTCCTTCTGAGCGCCGCGGATCGCAGAATCACGGAGTTGTCCGCCCAACTCGTCCGGGCAGATGGCGAGCGACTAGGTCGCGGACTCGAGGCCTGTCTCGAAATTTTGGGCCGAGTTTTCTCAGCGGACCGGGTGATTTTCTACCGCATCGATGATCCGGGCACCGATTTAGCGGGGCCTAGCATGGTAGACGGATTCGCGGATGTTGAAGAGAGCTGCGCTTTGTTCAGAGCCAGCAAGTTCTGGTCCGCGGAAGCGGAGGCCCGACCGGCTGGCTACAGCCGACGGATGCTCTCGCTCGCAGATTTCCCCGAACACGGAAAGGCGCTGCTCGAAGGCCAAACCAGCGCTGGGCCACCGAGCCTTGATTCCGGAGTGACTAGAGGCTGGCAGGTTGCGCGTTCGACGCTGTTCATTCCATGTCCCGGTGAGGACGGCCTCTTCGGTCTCTTCGAAGTGCACGCGGCGGTCTCCGAGCCGATCGAGTCTGAGGCTGCGATCGATCGAGCGGCGCTCGCGGCCCGGGTGCTTGGGGCCGCCTTCGACCGCCTAAATCTACGCGCCGAGCTTACAAGTCTTCAGCAGGATCAGAAGCGCGGCACGCGACTCGAGACGCTTGGACGCGTCGCGAGTTCTGTTGCCCACGACTTCAATAACGTACTCGCGGCGATTCTCGGTTATACGGATCTGCTCGAGATGGAAATCGAGAACTACGGGAACGGTCAATCGGAGCTTGGTGAGATTCGTCAGGCCGCGACTCGCGCTGCCAAACTCGTTGACCAAGTCCTGACCTTCGGCCGCACTAGAACTGCGGGCATTAAATCGGTCGATCTCGCTGAAACGATCGAATGTCTCGGGGGCATGCTCCGGCAGGTTCTCGGCGAGGGCATTGCCCTCGATTTTGACTGGCTCGAGAGGGCTCCGCAGGTGGAACTCGACCGGGCGAGATTCGGCCCCGCGCTGATGAATTTGGCGTCTAATGCCAGGGACGCTCTTGCGTCGCAAGACGTCGCGCCGCGGTTCGCCTTGAGGACGCACCTCGCAGAGATCGATGAGCGGGGCTTCGATACGGATTCGCATCAATCCGTTCCCGGCGCCGCGGCCGGCTCCTATCTCGTTCTGACCGCTCGCGACAACGGATGCGGCATTGATCCCGAAATTACAGACCGCATCTTCGAGCCCTTCTTCACGACCAAAGACCCTGGGGCCGGAACCGGTCTCGGCTTGGCTTCGCTCACTGAGTTCGTTGGCGAGTCTGACGGCTGGCTGAGAATGGAAAGCGCACCTGGCCAGGGCACGGCCTTCCACCTCTATTTCCCAGTCGAGGCTCGCGAGTCAGCCTGACGCAGCCCGGCCCACCCTCGGCCGGCGCGCAAAGAGCCCCCGCCGCGATTGCCACGACTTCGTGGCCGGCGCGCCTCGTCTCGATTGATTCGACTCCCGGACGCTCCGTCCGCACCGACTCGCGCCGCAATCGGTTACGTTTCGGTCCTGATCAGCCCGAGGAGTTTCCATGCGCGAGTGGTTGTACGACGTCTTTCGTGAACGTCCATGGTGGATGAGTGCGACGATGGTGTTTTGCGCGTTCATGGCGTTCATATACATGCCATGGGACATCTTCTGGAAGCCTGTCGCGGAAGACCAGGAAGTCTGGTTCGGTATTTTGTTCACCGGCTTCTGGGCGAAAGTTCTCGCGCTACCGCATTGGTTCATTTACTGCGCCGCCGTTTACGGTTTCCGTCGGCGACGTCCGTGGATGGCCTTTTGGGCAGCCGCATATACCGCGCAAGTTGCCTTCGGAATCTATCTCTGGACCGCAATTGAAACCGGTGGGTTCTCGGGCATCATAGTCGGCCTCTTTCCCGCGATTCCTTTCATAGGACTAACATATGCCTTTTGGAATAGCCGCGACTACTTCAGTCCTAAGCCCCTCTCGCTCACGGCGCGCTACGGCGGCTGGGCGTTAGTCACGGGAGCTTCTTCCGGAATCGGGGCCTCGCTCGCGCGACAGATCGCCGCGGACGGAATGAACGTCGTACTCAGCGCGCGTCGACAAGATCGGCTCGAAGCGCTCTCGACGGAGATCGAACGAAATTTCGAAGTCAAGACTCAGATCGCGGTAGCGGATTTGTCGGAACCCGACGGAGCGCAGAAGCTTCTCGCCGCGGTGTCGCATTTGGAAATCGGCCTCCTCGTGAACAACGCGGGGCTCGGCTACGCGGGCCGGTTCGATTTGCTAGATGGCGAACGCCTGCGGCAGCTCGTGACCGTTAATTGTGAAGCGCCCCTGGTGCTGACCCACGCGCTGGTTCGCGGTATGCGTGAGCGCGGCAGGGGTGGCGTGATCTTTACCGGGTCGGTGGCGGGGCGACAGTCGCTGCCCCTTCATGCGGTCTACTCAGCGACGAAGGCCTTCGACAATTTTTTGGCGGAAGCCCTTTGGGCGGAGCTTCGCGCGAGCAATATCGACGTGCTCTCTCTGGAGCCGGGATCGACGGAAACCGAGTTTCAGGAAGTGGCCGGCGAAATTGCGCACTCGGGTCAGAGTGCAGATGAAGTGGCTGCATTAGGTTTACGATCCCTTGGTCAGCAACCCTCTGTCATAGCGGGTTGGCGCAATTGGAGCCGTGCAAATCTGGTTTCCCGCGGACTGACCAGACCGATCGCCGTGCTCGGTGCGAACGCGTATATGTCCAAGCAGACCCCGGAACATCTTCGTTAGATCGGCATTAAAAATTCGTTAGGTCACATGATGAGTCGGCGCCGGATTCCGCGCCCTAAACAGACGCCACGAGCGTCCCCTTCTCGAGAGGCAAACTCTTTGGCCCGCGCATATTGGCTGATGAAATCCGAACCCTTTAAGTACGCCTGGGACGAACTCGTCAAAGACGGCAAGACCTATTGGGATGGCGTCCGGAATTACGAAGCTCGCAACAATCTTGCCGCCATGAAAAAAGGTGATCTCGCTTTCTACTACCACTCGAACGAAGGTAAAGAAATCGTGGGCATCGCAGAAATTGTGGGTGAAGCCTATCCCGATCCGACGACGGAAGACCCGCGATGGGTCGTCGTCGATATCTCGCCCGTAGTTCCCTTTACGACCCCCGTGACGCTTACGCAGGTCAAGGGAGATCCGAACTTGGCCGAGATGGGGCTCGTGCAGCGGGGCCGGCTTTCGGTGGTGCCAGTGACGGCTGAGGAATTTCGTTATGTCGCAAAACTCGGTAAAACGAAAATCCCCGCGGCGAGTAAGTCTGCATCAAAGAAGGCGAGCTCAGAATGATCGTGAAAGCGAAAAGCCGGTTGTGTAATGAGTTCTTCGGCGGGCGGCTGGCACGACTCGCAGGCGTAACTCTGCTTGCTGCCGTGTTAAGCACGAGCGCTGGTTGCGCGAATTTCGGAAGTGTTTTCGGCGGGAGCGAGTCGGGAGCCGCCGAAGGGCCTATGGCCGAATCGCCTATGACCCAAGCACGTATGGAACAGATCTTTAGCGATCAAGTGGACGCGATCGAAGGTCCGTCAGGCGCGATTCGCACGATCGTCGACGAAGTCGAGATCTATTTGATCAGCGATCCGGGAAACGACCGTATGCGGATTCTCGCGCGGGTCGCCGATGTGAACCGCGTTGATCCGCGGATCGTAAATGTGCTCCTGCAAGCAAATTTCTATCGCACCCTCGATGCGCGTTATGCGGTTTCTGAGGGCATCGTATTCTCCGCTTATCTCCACCCCATCTCGACACTGTCACGGGAGGAGCTGATTTCCGGATTCGATCAAGTGCTCGCTTTGGCCAAGAACTTCGGCACGACGTATTCGAGCGAGAAGCTCGATTTCGGAATTCCCGGCGCGGGCGCCCGTTAGGAGAGCCGCGGGAGATGGCAAATTTTTACGGTGACAATAGCCGGAGCGATTCCGATCTGACCGGCGATTCGCGGCAGGGGTCCGGCTACGGTGTGCTCTTCCTGTGCACCGGCAACTCCGCGCGGAGTATCCTCGCGGAGGCCGCTCTGGCCCATCGCGGTAGCAATCGCTTTAGGAGCTACAGCGCAGGCTCTCAACCTAAGTCGGCGCCCCATCCGCGAACTCTCGAAGTGCTTGAACGGCGGGGTTACCGAACGGCGGGGCTGACAAGCAAGAGTTGGGAGGTGTTCTCCGGACCGGATGCGCCGCTAATCGATTTCGTCATTACGGTCTGCGGAAACGCGGCCGGCGAAGTTTGTCCCCTATGGCCTGGGGATCCGATCACGGTTCATTGGGGCGTCGAAGATCCGGCCGCCTTCACTGGAAGCGCAGCTGAGGAGAGGGCGCGCTTCGAAGCGATCCATGATCAGCTGGTGGCAAAGATCGATGGCCTCGTCGCGCTCGATCTCGACCGACTGGATACGTCCGAGAGGCTCTCGCGGCTTCGGGCTCTCGCCGCTCGGGGATAGCTTCGGCTCTCGCTTTCCTCAAGAGTATGAGATGTTATGCGTCGAGTGCTGCTAGTGCGTCCGCGTATTCGTTCCACCGCGAGCCTTCATGCGCACGAATCCAGCGGAGTTCGATCATGGGTTTTTCTTGGGCAAGTGCGTAGAGCTCCTGCACGAGTTCGAGATTCTTAATCGGGCCGCCTTTACGCTTCCAGCCGCGTTTTTCCCAGCCGGGCGCCCATTCGTTGATCGTGTTCACGCAGAGCTGGCTGTCGGAGTAGGCGACCAGTTCACGTTCACTGGGCATCTTCTTGAACGCCTCGACCAAGGCTTTGAGCTCCATGCGGTTGTTCGTAGTGTCGGGGTCGCGACCATTGCCGCGATCGAGAATCTTGCCGTCCTCGACCCATACCCATCCCCAGCCACCGCGGCCGGGATTCGGATCACAGGATCCGTCGGTGAAGATTCCCGTGTCCGGTCCACCGAACTGGGTCTCGAGTACTTCTTCGGGCGTCATCTGTCGGGTTTGTCGCTTGGCCATGGCGCGCGACTGTATCGCAGAAGATGCGCGGGTTTCGCACACGGATGAACGTCGCGCGAAAAAGTTCTCGGTTAGCGATCGGCGCGGCGAATCGCGACTACAGCAACATCCGCATTCAGGTTCGGATCGTCAGATACTTCGATGC
The DNA here is from genome assembly GCA_002390675.1 of Deltaproteobacteria bacterium UBA4427. Taxonomy (GTDB): domain Bacteria; phylum Myxococcota_A; class UBA9160; order UBA9160; family UBA4427; genus UBA4427. The sequence continues at coordinate 55,143 of DGPZ01000059.1, read as the reverse complement.
CCTTTGAGGAGTCGAGGTAGATCGCGTCGTCGATCTGAATGCCGATTTTCCCGCAGAGTTCTTGGAAGTCGAGAATCGAGGGAAAGCGGCGGTTTGGGGTGTCGTACCAGTCGTAGGCGTAGAGCCCTTCCTCTTTAGGGAGCCGTCCTTCACGCACGAACATCTCGCGCAGTGGCGCATGGGCGAAGTTCGGGAAGCTGACTATGCCGCGGTCGGCGATGCGCACGATTTCTTGCAGGACGCCAACGACATCGACGACAGATTGCAGGGTTTGTGAAAGCAGCGCCACGTCGAAGGAGTGGTCGGGAATAGCGGCCAGGCCCTGGTCGACGTCTGCGTGGATCGTATCGAGGCCGCGGCCGACCGACTGCGCGACTTCCCTTGCGTCACGCTCGATGCCAAGCAGAGGTGAGTGATTTCTGTCGCGAAGAATCGATAGAAGTTCGCCGTTGCCGCAGCCGAGGTCGACGATGCTCGCGCATTCGGGCATCAATCGTAAAATCAGTCCGTAGTCGAGGCGATTCGTGAAGAATATGTTAGTCGGCTGGCCAGGGCGCGGTTCTTCAGGCACCCTAATCGGGCCGGTATCCCCAGACTGGGCCGCGAGTACGCTCGAAATCATCCGGGTTCCGAGGACCATGGAGTCTTCGAGCAGGAACGAATCGTGGCCGGCGGGACTTTCGATGACGCAGCTGCTGACCGAACGACCCTGGGCAACGAGGGCGTCGACTAATCGCTGCGAAGCGGCTGCGGGATAGAGCCAGTCGCTTGAGAAGCTGAGGAAGAGCCAGCGGCATTGTGCTGGGGCAAGCGATTTTGCGATGGCTTCGGGTGTGTCGCCGAGATCGAAGAGATCCATGGCGGTCGTAAGCGTCACATAGCTATTCGCATCGAAGCGTTCGACGAAGCGGTCGCCCTGATGCGCTAGATACGTGCCGACTGAGAACACACTCTCGAAGCCGGTCTCAATTGCGCGGGGTTGGAGACGCGTCGGATCGAACTTCGCCCGCATCGATTCGTCGGAGAGATACGTGATATGCGCAAGCATTCGAGCGAGCGCGAGCCCGGCCTCAGGCGCTTCGTCGTTGTAATACTGTCCGCCCTGAAAGTGCGCATCGTGTCGGATCGCATTCCGTCCGACCACATCGAAGGCAATCCCTTGGCTGCTCAGTCGCGGTGAAGCCGCGAGTACGATTGCCGCGCCGAGTCTATTCGGCTGGTCGATGGCCCAGGTTAGGGCTTGAAGGCCGCCGAGTGAACCACCAACGACCGCTGCAAGCTTCTCGATGCCGAGGGAATAGACGAGCCGCTGTTGAACTTCGACCATGTCGCCAACGGTGACGACCGGAAAGTCGGCGCCGTAGGGCTGATCGCCTTCGGGTCGAGTGAAATTCGGCCCCGTCGTGCCGCGGCAGCCGCCTAACACATTCGAGCAAATGACGAAATATCGATGCGTGTCAATCGCTTTGCCCGGGCCGATGAGAAGATCCCACCAGCCGGCGTCATCTTCGTCATCGTGCTGCGCCGCATGAGAGTCCCCGCTCAGTGCGTGACAAACCAAGACCCCGTTCGAAGCGTCTTCGTTGAGCTCGCCCCAGGTTTCATAGGCAACGACTACCGAAGGCAGTGAGCCCCCGCTCTCAAGCGTGAGCGGGGCGTCGGCTTCCCATAGCTGCGCATGCTGTGGCGGGCGAAGCCCGCGCTCGATCGGACCGAGCGGGTTCAATTGCTTCATGATCGGGTCATCGTCATATGCATGAGGCCGTGGTCGGCTGCGTTAGGCGCTGGCGCGCAGGGCCTGATCGAGATCCGCGATGATGTCCTTCGCGTCTTCTATGCCAACCGATACACGAATATATTCCGCTGTCACGCCCGTGGTCACCTGCTCCTCGGGAGTGAGTTGAGAGTGCGTTGTAGAGGCGGGGTGGATCACAAGGGTCTTCGCGTCGCCAATGTTCGCGAGATGGCTGGCGAGCTTCACGTTCTCGATGAAACGCTTGCCCGCTTCTTCGCCGCCGCGAATGCCAAAGCCCAGGATGGCGCCCGCTCCGTCAGGCAGAATCTCCTTCGCGGCCTCGTGATGAGGATGGCTCGGAAGCCCTGGGTAGTTGACCCACTCGACGAGTTCATGTGCTTCTAGGAATTGCGCGACTGCCAAGGCGTTCTCGCAATGTCGCGGCATGCGCAGATGGAGGGTCTCAAGACCTTGGAGCGTGAGGAACCCGGCGAAGGGACTCATGGCCGCTCCGGTGTCCCGCAGCCAATGCGTTCGAATGTGCATGATGTACGCGATGTTGCCCATGGGGCGAAGCGCTTCTTCGAAGACAGCGCCGTGATAGGAGGGTGAGGGTGCACAGAACTCAGGCCACTTTTCGGGATTGTCGGCCCAGGGGAAGTTCGCGCTGTCGATGATCGCGCCGCCGACATGTACTCCGTGGCCGCCGATGAACTTCGTGGTGGAGTAGATCACGATGTCGACGCCGTGTTCGATCGGCCGAAGCAGGGCAGGCGTCATGACCGTGTTGTCACATAACGCCGGAAGTCCGTGCTCGTGAGCGATATCCGTAATTTTCTTGAAGTCGGGGACATCGTTCTTCGGATTGCCAATGCTTTCGAAATAGACGCATCGCGTGTTCTCGTCGACGAGGTCGTGAATTTCTTCGGGATGATTCGGATCGAAGAAACGAACCTCGACGCCCATGTTCTTGAAGGTCTGGGTGAAGAGGGTCCAGGTTCCGCCGTAAAGACTCGTCGCCGAGACGAAGTTCTGGCCCACGTGACAGATCGTCTGAAGGGCCGCTGTGATCGCCGCTTGTCCTGAGGCGAAGGAGAGTCCAGCCGCGCCGCCGTCCATAAGAGCTAGGCGTTTTTCGAGAACATCGTTCGTCGGGTTCATCAGCCGGCTATAGATGTTGCCGAACTCGGAGAGGCCGAAGAGATTGGCGGCATGTTCTGTGCTGTCGAAAACATATGAGGTCGTTGCGTAGATCGGGACGGCACGCGCGTTCGTGGTCGGGTCGGGCACTTGACCCGCGTGGACAGCAAGGGTTCCGAGGCCGTGATTCGTTTCGTCACTCATTGTTTCGATCTCCTGAGGTTAAGCCGTGTGGGACGAAGACTATCTCCCGTTTAGCTAGGGAGCACGAGCCCGAAACTGACGGGCAATCGCAGTCGTGTAGTTGCGCACAGAGTGCGCGTAAGCGAGGGCGAAGCAAGGCGGATTGGGAAAACGAGCTACGCGCTCGTCCTGAAGAAGATCACATCGCCGTCGGAGACGATGTATTCCTTGCCCTCGACTTGCATGACGCCCTTGGCTTTCGCACCGGCCTCACCTTCGCACTCCACGTACGTCGCGTATGGGATCACTTCGGCGCGAATGAAATGCTTCTCGAAGTCCGAGTGAATCTCCGCAGCGGCTTGAGGTGCCGCGGTTCCCTCACGAATGGTCCAGGCCCGGATCTCTTTCGGCCCAGCCGTAAAGAATGTGAGGAGCTTGAGCAGGCCATAGGCCGCACGAATCAATCGATTCAGGCCAGGTTCTTCCGCGCCGAGATCCGCCAAGAACTCGCGCTTGTCTGCGTCATCGAGCTCCGAGAGTTCAGCCTCGACTTTGCCGCAGATGCGGACGACTTCGGCGCCTGCTGCGTTTGCGTGGGCCTCGAGAGTCGCGCTGTAGTCGTTGCCTGTGGCGAGTCCATCTTCGTCGACGTTCGCGACGTAGAGCACCGGCTTTGCCGTCAACAGGCAAATTTCCTTAAAGGGGCCGGCGAGTGTGTCGGGGACGTCGAAGGTGCGAGCGGGCTGATCCGCCGAAATGTGATCGCGGAGAGATTCGAAGAAGGCGAGTTCGATCTTGGCCTGCTTGTCGCCGGATTTGGTGACCTTACGGACACGGTCGATACGTTTGTCGATCGTATCGAGATCGGCGAGGCCGAGTTCGATATCGATCGTCTCGACGTCGCGGATGGGGTCCGTGCTGCCGTCGACGTGCACGACGTTCTCGTCGTCGAAGCAGCGCACGACGTGAATGATCGCGCTCGTCTCGCGGATATTGCCAAGGAACTGGTTGCCGAGGCCTTCGCCCTGCGAAGCGCCTTTGACGAGGCCGGCGATGTCCACGAATTCGACCGTGGTGGGGACGACGGATTTCGATTGGATCAATGAATCGAGCTCGTCGAGCCGCAAGTCAGGCACCGTGACGATCCCCGTATTGGGTTCGATAGTGCAAAAAGGGTAGTTCTCGGCCTGAATGCCAGCGGCGGTCAGAGCATTGAAGATCGTGCTCTTACCGACGTTGGGGAGGCCGACTATTCCGCAGGTGAGTCCCATAAGCGGCGCATGTTCCCGAATCCACTGGGCTCTGTCATGTCTTCATGTGTTGTATCGGGCGTTCATTTTGATGCAGCGAGATCGCGGTTACTTAAAGCGACGGGCCGGTATCCGAGTTCGTTATCGAGAGGATAATCTGCCACCGGAAGGCGGATCCGAAGCTCGAATCGCGCCATGCCGTTGGGGAATCAGAAAAACCATTATAAAACAGATACTTGAATCTAGTACCTGCGGCTCCCTCCGCCTGGCTTCCGCAAGTGCCTATGCGAGAAGGTCAATCCTCAGCGGGTGACGATCATCGAAGTGTGATCTAAGCGGTCTATAGACAACCAATCAGAGTAAGCCTCTTTCCACATCTCTTGGGGGGCCAAGCATTTTAGTCGCCCGCTAGTCCGCCTTAAGCCGCAGCAGCTCGGCATCGATGAGGCGACTGATTTCGTCGGCATCCTGGGCGCCCTTGAGCGCTATGCCGTTTACGAAGTAGGCGGGGGTGCCGGTCACGCCGGCCTCCTGGCCGTCGACCAAGTCGGCCTGCACGGCTTGGCGGTAGCGGCCTTCGTCGATGCATTCGGCGAGTGCTGTGGCGTCGAGATCGAGTTCCGCTGCAATCTCGCCGAAGCTCGCACTTGAGAGGCGTCCTTCACGCGCGAAGATTGCGTCATGGAAATCCCAAAAGCGTCCCTGCTCCTCTGCGCACATGGCGGCTTCGGAGGCCGGGCGTGCGAAGGGGTGGATGTTGTCGAGGGGGAAGTGGCGATGAATCAGGCGAACACGGCCCGGATAGCGGGCGAGGACCTCGTTAAGCACCAGCTCAGAGCGGATGCAGTAGGGGCATTGGTAGTCGCTGAAGGACATGAGCGTGATCGGCGCTTCGGGATTGCCACGAATCAGGCTGGTGGCTGTTAGTTCAGCGCGCGGCGGGTCGATCAGCAGCTCCCATTCGAGCGCCTCGAGGCGCGGGCCTACGAAATCTCCCCAGGCAGTGTATCGGGCTTCGTTGTCGAGGAGTTCTTTGATCCGTTCGGCGACGTCTTGGAGAGGTGCACCGCGTAGGCGTTCCTGGTTTTCGGCGTACCAGCTCGTCACGTCTTCGAGGGTCGCGGGTGCGGCGGATGCGGCGATTTCGTCGAAGAGGGCTTCGGCGGTCGTTCCGCGTTCGGTGGCGGCGGCATCGATCACGTAGCGCCGCACTAGGTCACGGGCTGCCTGCTCGCGAATCGTGAAGAGTTCGCTCTCGGACTGTCGCAGCAACTCGTCGAGGAATTGCTCCTGCATGTGTGCGTGGAGCTCGGCTTGGGTCACGTTTCGTCCGTCGAGGACGAGGACGATCGTGTCGTCGCCTTCGCGTGCGTCCGTCGATGCGTTCGCTTCGCTGCCCGGCTCGCCGAGGGCGCTACAGCCGGAGAGACAAAACGAGAACCCCGCGAGAAGCATCCACGCCAAAGCGGGCGCAAGGACCCGGGGCGTCAAGGCAGCCCGGAGCGTCGCAGGGGCGCCCAGGAGCTTCGAGCAGAAAGTTGCAGAGGACGACGTCGTAGGATTTCTAATGGCAGTCATGCTGGGAAGGTATTCTAGCCTGCGGCATCTGTCTCGTTTTGGTACAGCGCCATGAAGTCCGTTGCGAAGGCTTTGTAGTCGCCTGCGAGGATCGCTGCTCGAGCATCGGAAACGAGGCGTTGATAGAAGCGCACGTTGTGGATCGAGCAGAGGACGGCGGAGAGCACTTCGTTCGCTGCAAAAAGGTGATGGATGTAGGCGCGCGTGAACCCGCCCGTGCAGGTGTAGCAATCGCACGACGCATCGACGGGGAAGGCGTCGCGCCGGAACTTTCGGTTTGTGAGGCGGATGCGGCCGCGGGCGGTGAATACGGTGGCCGAGCGCGCATAACGCGTGGGAATCACGCAGTCGAACATATCGATGCCGAAGCCGATACACGCGATCAAGTCTTCGGGTAGGCCGACGCCCATCAGATAGCGCGGCTTGTCTTCGGGCAGCAGCGGCGCCGCGTGGTCCGTCACTTGGCAGAGGAGTTCGTGGCCTTCGCCGACGGATACGCCGCCGATCGCATAACCCGGGCAATCCATCGCTATGAGCGAAGCGGCGCAAGCTTCACGGAGCTCGGGAAACGTCGATCCCTGAACAATTCCGAAGAGTGCCTGATCATCCGGCCGCGAATGGGCCTTGAGACACCGCTCCATCCACTGCAGCGTGCGACGAACACCTTGCCCCGCTTCGGCACGAGTCGCGGGATAAGGCGTGCACTCGTCGAAGGCCATGATGATGTCGGCGCCGAGCTTATTCTGAATCTCGATCGACCGTTCCGGAGTCAGGTCCATCACCTTGCCCGTGACTTCATTCTTGAAGCGGGCGGACTTATCCGTAATCTCGACACCTGGAAGCGAAAAGACCTGGAAGCCGCCGGAGTCGGTCAGGATCGGGCCCGGCCACTGCATGAATGAATGCAAGCCGCCGAGTCTTTCGACGAGGGCTTCGCCGGGGCGCAAAGCGAGGTGATAGGTATTCGCGAGGACGATTTCCGCGCCGCTCTCGGCGACCTGTGCGGGAGTCAGCGCCTTGAGCGCGCCATGGGTCCCGACGGGCATGAAAGCCGGGGTCTCGATCGCACCGTGGGGCGTCTCGACGCGGCCAGCGCGCGCGCGATCGCTCGTACGCTCGAGCGTGAATCGCATCGCTCCTTGGCGTGCCTCATTCGAATCCGTATCAGTCATGCGGCGCATCGTAGCCCTGATCCGCCATGAGCCACCCGCAAGCGGCGTGCGAATGTGAAGGGGAGGGCGATGCGACGGTGCGCCGGGATTACACGGCGCGATTCGTGGCGCGTCCCGTCGATGATGCGGAGAGCTTTCATTCGGGCGTCCAACGGATCGTTCCGGTAGGATCGGCGCCGGCCGCAGCGGGTCCCTCGCGGCGGTCCTCGTGAGGAGTGCTGCTTGGCCGCGACCGACGCCCGACCCCCAAACCCGCCCACCGCTTCGTCGGGTCCTACCCCGCATTTCGCGGATCAATTGATCACTCGCGTGCGCGACCTCGGGCATCCGCTTTGCGTTGGCCTCGACCCGCATCTCGCACCGATCTCGGATCTCTTTCGCAAGGGAAGCATGGCTCGGGACGCGGAGCAGACGGCGGATGCGGTTGAAGCGTTTCTTGGGGCCATGATCGATCGGCTCGCTGGCCGCGTCGCCGCGATCAAGCCGCAGATCGCGTTCTTCGAGCAGCTCGGCTGGCGCGGGATTCGCGTGCTTGACGGGCTGATGCGTCGAGCCAAGGAAGCGGAGCTGCTCGTGGTGCTTGACGCCAAGCGAGGCGATATCGGCTCGACCGCAGAAGGGTATGCATCGGCCTATCTCGCGAAGGATGCAGTTATGCCCGCGGACGCGCTTACGCTGAATCCGTATCTGGGCTTCGACACGATCGAACCCTTCGCCCGGGTCGCGGGAGATGCAGGTCGAGGACTCTTCGTGCTCGTCCGCACCAGCAATCCAGGCAGCGCCGATCTGCAGGACCGGGACATCGCCGGCGAACCGCTCTTCGGCCTCGTCGCTGATGGCCTCGCACGCTTCGAGAAATCCCTCGCGGGAAGCACAACCCCGTGGTCGTCCCTCGGCGTCGTCGTCGGCGCGACCTGGCCAGAACAGGCACGTCGAGTGCGAGAAGCGCTGCCTAACGCACTTTTCCTTGTCCCGGGCTACGGAGCGCAGGGTGGCTCGGCCGCGGCGGCGGTCCAAGGCTTCGTCCCCGGACCGAAAGGCCTCGAAGGCGGCCTCGTCAATTCCTCGCGCGGCGTACTCTTCCCACCGGCAGCAAGGGAAGCCACTGACGCCCGAACCTGGGACGCCGCGATCGACGCCGCATTAGACGAAGCCATCAACGAACTCGGAAACGCCGTTCAACGTTAACGCTAGTCGTCCCCCCACGGAAACGCCGAGCTGCGAACGCAGTTATCTCCAAGCCGGCGCCCGCGGCTAAGCCGAAAGCGCCTGCGGCCCACGGTGCGCATGCACCCGCAAAAGCGAGAGCCCAGGGTGCGCAAGCACCCGCAAAACAGGGCTCAGCGGTAGTACTTGCGCTCGCCGCCGGTCACTCGTTTGCGGACTCGGCGATGCTTGGCCTTCAGCTTGGCGCGGTAGCGGCTGCTCTTGTTGCGCTTGATATGGCCGCGAGATTTTTTGGCTGCACTCATCGGGGATTGCCTCTCGCTCGCAGCATCTGCCCGTGGCGAATGCCCGGGTCGGCTTTGAGCGTCGAAATATTGGATGGATCGCGCGGGGGGTGTTGCGCGAGGGCCGAGGAATTTAGGGGACGTTGGGGCGAATTTCCACGACCCCTCGGGAAAAGAAGGCGCCGATCGACCGATTTTTTATGGTTTTCGGACGCAAGTCGGTCGAGCGGCTAAGATCGGCGTGGTCGCAGGCTCAAAGACGCGGGCGTCATCCCTGAGATCGTTCGGCTCTCGCCAGAATCTCCGGTTCACCGGTCGAGCGACGAATTTGATCCAGCCGGCACGATCGCGTGCATCTGGCAATCGACCTTGGATTGCGTGGATCTAGCCACCTCTACAACTCGGGCTAACACGATGTCCACGGCAAATCAGCCTGTTTGTCGACGCAGGAGCGACGAACTTACTTATGAAGGAACGCCCGCACGATGAACGCAGCTCTCGACCGGATGATGGATTTCGACTTGAGCGAGGAGCAGCGCCTCGTTCGAAAAACCGTGCGCGAATTCGCCGAGAGCGAAATTCTGCCCCATATCGAGATGTATGAACGCGAAGAACGATACCCGACGGAGCTCGTTGAGAAGTTGCCCGCACTTGGTTTGATGGGGCCGATGATTCCGGAGGAATACGGGGGGTCCTTCTCTGACGTTCTGACCTACGGCGTGATCTGCGAGGAACTCGCTCGGGTTGATTGGGTCGTCGCCTCCGTCGTCTCGGTAGCGAACTCTTTATGCGCGGGCTCGATCCTTAAGTTTGGTACGGATGAGCAAAAGCAGCGCTACCTCCCGGGCATCGCTGCCGGTGAGATCATTTGCTCCGCGTGTCTGACGGAGCCGCGCGGCGGCACAGACCTCGGGAATATGGAGACGACCGCGAAGAAGGTCGAAGGCGGCTATCTGCTGAATGGCACTAAGGTTTTCATTTCCCACGCCGAGCATGCCGGTCTCTTCTTTATTGTCGCCTCGATCGATCGAAGCAAGAAGCATAAGGGCGTAACGGCCTTCATCGCCGACCCTCGCGAGATGAAGGGAATGACGATCGGCAAATTTCCGATGCGTACACTCAAGCGGGACAATCTGGCCGAAGTCCATTTCGAAGATTGCTTTATTCCCGATGAAGCTGTGTTAGGCGATGCGGGCCGGGGTTTCCCAATCCTAGGCAATGCCCTCGATATGGGGCGTTTTTCGGTTGCAGCACGATGTGTCGGGCAATCTCAAAGAGCGATCGACCTTGCAGCGCCCTACGCCATGGAACGCGAAGCCTTCGGTCAGCCCATCGGCGAGTTTCAACTCGTTCAAAATAAACTGGCAGATATGGTGGCACGAACGGAGCAATCCCGACTTCTCGTCTATCGTCTAGCCCGTATGAAAGATGCGGGGCTTGAGCGATGTTCGCTAGAGTCGTCGCTCGCTAAACTCAAGTCGAGCCAGGCGGCTACGCAGAATGCCTTGGATGGCATGGCGGTCTTCGGTGGCTATTCAGTGACTGCCGAATACGAAATCGGTCGTCTGTTGATGGAGGCGAAAGCGCTCGAATTCGGCGAAGGTACATCGGACCTTCATCAGAAGATGGTTGCCGAGTTCGCGCTTGGCATCCGCAGTCTTTAGCCGCTGGTGCAGCGTGCTCGATAGTTGAACTCACCTCATCTCATTGATATCACCCGATCCACTATCTGGAGTCGATTCCGACGATGGCGCAAGTCACCCCTGCCGACCGACAGGCTCTGCTCAACTTAATTCTCGATGTGTCCTTCGAGCGGAAGGAAGTCACCCTCGCTAGCGGCAAGAAGAGCAATTTCTATCTTGATCTGCGGCAGACATTGATGCGGCCCAAGGGTGTTTCACTCGCGGGTCGGCTCGTGCTCGAACGCTTGCAGTCGGGACCGACGATCGACGCCGTGGGTGGCATGGCGGTGGGTGCAGTTCCGCTCGTATCTGCCGTATTAGCGGCGGCGGCGAACGATCCGGCGAATGTTGGCCTGCTGGGGTTCTTTGTCCGCAAAGAGGCGAAGAAACACGGAATGGGCAAGCAGGTCGAGGGCGGATTCAAGCCAGGTCAGTCGGTTGCGCTGGTCGAAGACACGACGACGACCGGAGGCTCGACCCTAGATGCACTTGATCTCGTTGAGGCGGCAGGTGGTAAGGTCGCTCGCGTGATTTGCTTGGTGGATCGCGGAGAGGGCGCGCAAGAAGCCTTCGCCAAGCGCGGCGTGGAACTAGAGGCGCTCTTCCACCGCGAAGATCTGCCGATCTGAGGCCCGCTCGATTCGAATCACTTCACTCTGCCGTAAATCGACATGCTGCACGCATCGACTTTGCGCTCGACCGCGACTTTCCCGACGCACACGGTGAGCGCCGAGGCGAGAAGTTCTAGACTCCTAGGCAGAATAACTGGGAGAGAGTGGATGCTGATCAGAGAGGGCTGCGACGAAGACCTTCCGCGCCTACTCGACATCTACAACTACTACGTCGACCACACTCATATCACCTTCGACATCGAACCCATGAGTCTGGAACCCGGGCGGGCGTGGTTTGGTAAATTCGGCCCGCGTGGTCCGCATAGGCTCTTTGTGATCGAAGAGGGCGGGGAAGTTATGGGATACGCATCGAGCGGGACGTTCCGAGTTAGGCCGGCCTATGATCGATCCGTTGAGACCTCTATCTATTTGGCACACGAGGCAAGCTCCAAAGGGCTAGGAAGTGCGCTTTACGAGCGTTTGCTGACGGCACTCGAAAATGAAGAGAATGTGCATCGTGGCTACGGCGGCGTTGCAATCCCGAATGAGGCCTCCTTGGCACTCCACCAAAAATTTGGATTCAAGCGGGTCGGCACGTTCAGCGAAGTCGGGTTCAAGTTCGGTCGCTACTGGGACGTCGCATGGTTCGAGCGCGCGCTATGAGGTCGCGGAACGTGTGCCGGTCGACCCGGGTCGCGAAGTTGCATGCTGCGCTTGGCCTATGCGGTCTTTTTCTGATGCTCGGTTGCCACTCGGAGGTCGACCCGACGACGGTCACGGCGACCGTCGTTCAATACGGGCTATATGAAATTCGGGATGGCCTTCCGGCCCACGTCGAGCAAACAGATAGAATCTTATGCGCGGAAGGTGTCATGTTTGGCGTTGACTACCGAATCGACGTGAACGGCGGAGGGTTCGGGAAAATTCCCGTCGAGTTTCGTTGGTCGCATCCCGAATTATCCGTTCCATCGAGCAAGTTGTGGGGAGGAGAAACGCCCGCGCGGCGATCGACACCTGAAATTGGTTGGCGCGAGTCGAGTCTCGAAGGAAGGGCGCTCTGGAATTTTGAACACCCGGACGAAAAAATCAGCGGGCGCTACGAATTTCAGATTCGGCGACAGGCCGATGGTCGAGCAATCCTGTCTTCCATTTTTTTTGTTGAAGGGTGCTAGTTCGAAATGCGTTTCCTAATCGCTCTCGCTTTGGCGGTCTTCGTAACCTTTTTGGTTTTTTGGATTGGCGCTTGGCTTGCCGGGACAGTTGAGACTCCGTATCACGAACTCAATGATTTCACGGTCGGGGAGAAAATGATGCTCTGCAATCGGGTCGTGGATACGCGGCACCAAGTCTCGGGGTACGACTACGACATTTGGGATGGCGACCGATGTGAGCATTTGTCGAATCTTGAAGAATGCATACTCGATTGCCTGTCTCGCGCTGGCACGATTCCGATTGGAGCCGCTTGCTTTGAGCATTGCGTGAAAAAGACGACGAGGCGGAAACCAGCTGAGTGATCTCGTCGCTGTGATACGCTTAGTCCGTCGTCCTCGAAGTCTTCGGAAGGCACTGAAGGTTCTAAGCGGGCGTAGCCAGTGTCTGTCGCCGTTTGTTCGGCGCTGAGCATTAGAAACAACAAAGGAACGAGTCGAATGGCAGCGATTGCCCGCGTCCGCGCTTCTCTCCGAGTCTTCGGCGACAGCCTTGAGCCCGATGAGGTTTCGGCGCTGCTCGGTCGTCCGCCTTCGCGACAACATCGCAAGGGAGACAAGCTCGAAGGCGGAGGCGATGGGGTCGAGCCGACGGGCGCGTGGATCCTGGACAGTGGTTTGTCTGAGCGGGACGAACTCGAGGAACATATCGAGGTTCTCGTCGCTTCCCTCAGCAATGACAGCGACGAATGGGCGCGTCTCACGGATACCTACTCTGCGTCGATTTTGTGCACCCTCTTCCTAGACCAGTACAACGAGGGCTTCGAGCTCTCTCCGCGCATCGCCGAGGCACTCTCCGAGCGTGGGCTCGTGATTGCTTTTGACATCTACAGCGGTGACACGGACGCCTAGCTAAGTGCCCGCGGCTGCCGTTCGTGAAGCCGATCTGGAAAAGGAGGCGCAGGTGGCTCGGCTTTTCGAGTTTCTCGACGCCGACTCGCGTGGCCGCGAAGACCACCTCGGAAGTTGCTTCATTGACGCTTGAGGCGATGCGCCTGTATGAAAAATCGGGCTTCGAGCTAGGTGAAGAGTCGACCCTATTTATGACGAGAAAGCTGTGAGCGTGCTTAGGGTTTAGGCCTGCATGCGAAGCCCGTCTTATGCACTTAAGCTGACCCGTCCCCGGGTAGGGCGCGACTACTCCACCCGGCAGCTCCGAGCCAGGCGCTTGCGGGCCGACATAAACTCATTTGACCAGAAAAGGACACACGACCATGCCTACACCTACCTTCGATGAACTCAAGAACTGGGCTGAAAACTACCCAAAACTTTGGAATGCGGGCGATAAACAGGCTTGGATCGAGAATTATAAGAAGGTGGCACCGGGGAATGTCCGGATGCTTGATCCGGTTGGTACGCCGGAGAAAGTCGGCTTCGACCATTGCTGCGGAGATTCATGGGATTTGTTCCAGCCAAATGTCCGCTTTCGGCATGTTCCAGGTTCGCTCTTTGTTTGCGCAAACGAGGTCGCTTGGTTGCTTGAGAACCATTTCACGTCCGACGGACGCGAGCAGGTCGGCCTATCGATCGAAACCTATAGCTTCGAAGAAAACGGTGATCTCAATATTCGGACCTTCTACAAGGTGCCACGCCACAATGAGGCGGAGCTCGGTGAGATGTTTCAGACCTATCTCCCGGACAATGGCTAGGCGGGTGAGATCTAGCGAATGCGCCCTTCAAAGGGCCTTAGGCGAGCCGCGAGCTGGTTTTGCTCCCGGCTCGCCGTATTTCTCCTGACGGATGCGAATTTAGCCGCCTAAGCACAATTTGACGGATCGTAAGAATTCGGAAGCTCGGCTTCTTAGGCGCGACAGCGAGTCGCATTAGGCCACCGAGTGTGTCGATTGGTGCGCGAATAGCCACTTGGCTCCGAATGGCGCTTGGCATTGCTGATCCGCATGGCGGCTCGGGCAGTCCGCTCGTGATTAGTGTCCTGTTCTCGTTATCCGCGCATAGCATTGTTCCTATGAGGGAATTTGGACGCTAGGCCACCTTGATCTCAAACTTTGTCATCAAAATTAGTGGCGTTTCTAGCTCAGCGGCTATTCTCTGGGGGAGACATTAGTTTATTCCCCTTACATCGTTAGGTTTATATTTATGAGGAAAGTAAGAGACTGGTCCGCGGTCATCGACCGCCTTAACAATAGTGCCAAGGGCGAACTCAAGATCAAGATGGGTTCACCTGGTAGTGCTCAGGTCACACGCTGCCGCTTGTTGGCAGAATGGTCGAATCTCGAAGCGACCACGCAAGGCGAAACATTGGTTCTGCGAGTACCGGGCGGCAAGTAAGCCGATACAACCCAAGCAACACGCAAGGCCACGCGGGCCGGTGCGCGCCGGATACGTTCCACTCGCACCGCGGCTCCCCATCTCAAGCGCTGATCTCCGGGATAGTTTCTTACTACTTGGAGAGGCGATTGGGATTTTTTCGTTCAAATTTTAATCTGTCCCGAGCGGCGTTCAGTGCCTTTCAGGCTTTGCCGCTCGGGCAGATTGAAGTTTGGGAATCCCCGTTATTGTCAATCTCCGCCGATCGAGGCTAGCCACGGGCTAGATGCGTTCGAATCCTTCGAGCACGTGATTTGTATAGGCGGTTCCCGCTCTTCGCCCGTGCTAGAACACCATGCATGCTGATTCGTTTCTTTACGCGTGATGCTCTGATTGTCGCAGCCACTGCTGGCCTCTGGTGGTGGCTCGCGCCCTATTCTGCAGGTGTCGGCTTTCTAGCCGACTTCACGGGCTGGGTTGTTGGCTTGATGCTATTCGCCTGCGCTTACCTGGCGCACGAGTGGAGCCACTACCTGGGAGCGGTCGCTATGGGCAGCCAGGTCTCCGTCGGAGAGAACCTTGGTTCGGCTTTTCTTTTCAGCTTCGAGTCGGAAGGCAACAGCCTGCTGCAATTCGTGGTGATGTCCCTTTCGGGATTCGTTGCGACTGCTGCGGCGGTGGCGTTTTTCTATCTGTTGCTACCAGATGAATTCTTCGCCTCGCGAGTCGCACGAGGTGGAGTGCTCTTCCTCACCTTCCTAGGTGTCGCCCTAGAAGTACCGCTGCTGAGTTACGGCTTGATGACCCGGTCCGTGCCGAAGCAGGTCTCAGTTTAGCCGGCGCGTCAGATTAATCTTCGTTAGGCGTCCATGCGCTCGAGTTCGTCCCAGATGGGGCCGACCATGTGTCGCAGAATCCGTTCGTCACCCCAGATCCGCTCTCCCCCCATCTTGCCGGGCGTTTCCGGATCTCCGTAGAGAATCCCCATGACGCGGAACTTCTCTGACCCGCCTCTGTCGCTCGGGAACTCCATCATATACTCCTGGCTGAGCGCGAGTTCAGAGAGTGTCTCGCCGATCATTTCGTAGCCGATTTGGAGCGGCATAAAGGTTCCGATGAGGTGTTCGTAGTATCGCTCAACTGCCGCACTGCCGACCATTCGGCGCCCGATAGGCCAGAACTCATAAATGGGTTCCGCGATCAATGTCTCCATCGTTCCCGCGAGATCGCCTTCGGCTTCGAGGGTCGCATGACGCATCCCGAGCGCGTACATGGCTTCTCTCGTCCATCCATTAGTTCCTGACGCGTCTCTTCCAGCCATCACGTTCCTCCGATTTTCCTAACGCCTGATTAAGCGGAAAGGCTAACCTAGACAGCGGAGAAAGCGCTTGGAATGGAGCTTACGATGCCGCCGAATTATAGAAACGGTCCGCGAAGAATTTCGAATAGAAGCGCTATGCGGGTTCTTTTCGCCTTGGCACTTTCGGTCTCACACGCTGGTCTGGCTCGGGCAGAGTCCGAGCCCACGACGGGCCAGCAGGAACCGAGTTGGGACCTCGCGCTTAGTAGTGCCGACGACGGCTTCGAATGGACGGTATACGAAGAGGCGCAGCCTATGCCCGGCCGACCTGCCTTTCGGGTTGAGGCGCGTTTTGAGGCGCCGCCGGGAATCGCGGCGGATACGCTGATGGCCTCAATGTCCAAAGAGACGGAGACGACCTCGGGGGAGCGACGGAAGCTGCTTGAGCGGACGCCGGACGGCGCGCTCGTTCACACCTATATCGATTTGCCTTTCATGTTCTCAGATCGCGAGCTGGCCATTCGGATTCGGCACACGCCTGACCGAGAGACCGGGATCCACCGGATTTCCTGGCGAGACGCGAACGAAAACCTTTCGCCGCCGGAGGATGGCGTGCTGCGGCTCACGACCGAGGGCTATTGGGAGTTTAGGCCCCTAGCGCCCCACGGGACACAGGCCGTTTACGTGACGCGTGCCGAAATTGGTGGCTCGCTACCAAAGGCGGTGGGTGACCGATTGATGCGGGGGCAAGCGGTCGACTCGGTGAAGCGATTACGCCGGTTGCTCGCGGAGAGACAAAGGATGAACGTGGCTGCACCGCCGCCAGAGGGTTTGGCTCCGCAATCATCAGAGGGGCGCTAGTCGCACTGCGCGTGATACGATCCGGCCGCGCTTCCGCGCATCCGGAGAAAATCCTTTGGTCTACGCCATCGCATCTTACACGCTGACTCTCGGCGCCCTCGGCCTGTACTGGGCTCTGTTAGCCCATCGCCGTCGCGAATTCGCGGATGCCCATGCCCGGGCCACGGGAGGCGTTCTTGAGGACCCGAGACGCGGCTTCAACACCGGGGCTTTGCTGCTCGCGCCGCTTTGGATGCTGCGACACGGAATGGTGTTGCCGGGAGCGGTCCTCTTGCTCCCCTGTCTCGCGATTGTTCCGCTCTATCAGCGCGAGATGTGGATGCCTTTGCTCTTCATCATCATGGTTCCGGTCGCGGCGGGTGCTGCCCTGGGTCTTGTCGGGAACCGTATCGGCGTGACGCACACGGGTATCGAAGCGCCGGCGGCCTATTCGGCCAGCCAGCTTCCATGGTCACTGGCTGGGATCGCGCTCTACACTGTCGTCCTGCCTTGGGCCTGGTACTTCATGGGCGGCGCAAGTTAGGCGACTCCCGCACTCCGATCGTGGGTGCAAGGCCGCGGCAGGAGAAGCGCGAGGAAAAGGCGCCGCAAGCGATTCCCCCGCGCAAGCACTCGCACGCTGGACCCTGCTAGGAGACGTCGATGAAACGTGCGACGGCTTCGAGCACCTTGTCGTGGATCGGGCCGTTCGTGGCGATCACGCCAGAGTTGTTCTCAAGCTGCCGGCCGTGGCCGAAGTCGAGATCGTGGCCGCGGACGTCGGTGACTCGGCCGCCTGCTTCCTCGACGACAATCAACCCTGCGGCGTGATCCCAGATCTTTTCGCGGTAGTCCGCGCGCGTGGGCAGACGCAGATAGATCTGTGCCAGGCCCTGGCCGACGATCGCGTATTTGCATTGGCTATCGACGCGGACGGGCTCTTCGGTGATCCCAAGGGCGTTTGCGATCTGTGCGCTCTGGTCCTGATCGCTATGTCCGGACTCGACGGACTCGCAGAAGCGGGCCGCTGCAGCGTCGGTTATGTCGCTGACGCGAATATCTTTTGCGCCTTCGAAACCCTTGCCGGTAAGCGGAAGAATTTGTGCGCCGCCGCCGCGGGTTGCTGTGAGTAGGCAGCCGAGCTGGCCGTCCGGTCCCGGGAGGTTCGGGCAACCGAGGACGCCGACCTGAATGCGACCGTGCTCGAGGAGGCCGAGGGCAATCGCGTATTGCTGACCGCGCAAGAAGCCCTTGGTGCCATCGATCGGGTCGAGGGTCCAGTACTGGGGCGTCTTGTCGCTCGGCGTTACGCCACCGAGGTCGATCCAGTCGAGTGCCTGATCGGGACTAACGTCGGCCCCGCGCACGCCGCGAACATGTTCGATGACCTTGTCGCGGGTTTCTTCGGCGCCGGACTCGCGCAGTTCTGCCGCATCTTCTTCGCCGACGACCTCAGAGACCTTGGAGTTTGCGGCGAGCGAGGCACAAACAAGCGCTTGAGAGGCGAAGTCGGCGACGGTGACGGGGCTGCGATCTTTCTTTTCGAGGGTCGCGGCGGTCACGAGGTTTTTTTGGACGCTCTGACAGACGGTAGCTGCGTCGCGAACGGCGACTATGGCGGCTTCGAGTTCGGCTTTAAGGTCGATGCTGGGCACGGTGTCCTCGGGGCGGCTTTGGCCGCAGAGAAGGGATAGGAGGGCGGGACGATAGCGGAGTGTTGCTTCGTTTCACGATGTAATGAAGTGGAACGCAAAGGACAAAAAAAGCATGGGGCCTTCGCGGAAGCGCGTTTCGTCTTGTTGCAACCCGAATTAGTGGCCTTGTCAGCGGCCTAGGACGTCACCTCATCGGCCTAGCGACTTGCTGGCCTAGGGATTTAGATGTCTAGCGAGATTCGGCGCGTCCAATGATAAATCGCTCGCGGTAGTCCGAGAAGGCTTCGGCGATCATTTCGCGGTCGTAGCCGAACTCTTCAAGGGTGTAGCTATGTACGGCACGCTTATCGCGTCGGTTGTCGTCCCCCCATCGTGCCATCGCCTCGCGTGCGGCGTCCGTCAGTGGTCGTTCAAGTCGGTCGTAGATGAATTCGATCGAAGCCATCGCATCTTTTCGGGTGTCTTCGTAGAGCACGTCTATAAATTTGTCCTCGAAGCCGGAATCTCGGTCTTTGAGGCATTTGTTGATTCCCCAAGACCAGAGGTCGAGGCATTGCTCCCCGACTAATAAGGGGTCGACGGGGTCGCTTGTGGATCGCCAGGTCGAGGTGTAAAGGCTTGCGATCGAGGGGGTGGTTTCGATCGGGTCACGATGAGTTTGAACGATCATGGCATCGGGGAAGGCTTCGATCAGCTGTGGAATACGGCCGACGTGAAAGGGCGCTTTTAAAATCCATCGCTCCGCCGGATATCCTGCCTCCTTCTTCTGCCACTGCAAGAACTTAATCATCCGCTTCATATACGCATAACCATCCCGCATATCACTCTCGATCACAAAGCGGCGATAGCTAGGCACATTGCAGAAGGCGTCGGGGACGCCTGACAGAAATGCGTGCTCAAGCAGCATGATCTCTTCGTCCGGGCCCTCGGCGTCCCAGGGATGAATGCTTGCAAGCCCAGGCGCCGCCTCAAGAATCGCGTCGATCTCGGTATAGGCATCGGGAATCCGAGGATCTTCGCGCCGCCAATCCGATCCCGGATACGGCGAAGGCGCGCGGCATTCCCACCAGCGAACGGCGTAGACCGAAGGGTCCGCTGCGAGCAAGCGATGCATCATCGTGCTCCCGGTTCTCGCCAAGCCCACGATCACTGTTGGCGCCACGATCTCTTCCTCGAGAATTTCCGGATGGCGCACGAAAAAATCCTGCGCTGATAGCCGTCCGACGAGGCTGCCGACGATCCGCTCGAACATCGTGAGCCGACCCATGGCGTGAAGCTGTGCCTCCTCCTCAAGACTCGAGAGCAGCCGTCGCATCGGGTCGAGAAAATGGCCATCGCCGAAATCCTCGAGGCCTGCCCGCTGCCGTGCCTCGTCGAGAACGGCGCCTTCTTCGAATCGAACTTCCGGGAGGGCTTCGTTCATCAGGGGTCTTCCTTTTTAGCGATTCACGGGAGGGTCTCGCGCGAATTGGGTGCGGCCGGAGTGGCGGGGGTGTCGGCTTTGAATCGACCTGTCGAGAGTAGGCAGTCGCGCCGCACCGCGCCGCGCTTCGCAGGATCCGGTACGTTCGCATCAGATGAGCGCGGTCGACGATGCAACGAATCCGGAAGCGAGCACACCCCGAGTGGAGCAGACGCAAGCGTCCGCGCAGCCGCGGGTCTGGGTACTCGTAGGCGAAAAGCGTGGCGACAACGCGCAGGTGCGAAACCTCGCGAAGGCCGTCGGCTGGGACTTCGAAGAGAAGCACGTTCAGGTGAAGACGGAATGGCGCGAGGGAAAGCCACCCGTTGAGGCTTCTCTCGGTCACGTCGATCTCGTAGAGAGCGATTCCCTCGAAGGGCCGTGGCCGGACCTTGTTTTGCTGGCCGGCCGTAGACTCGCGAGCGTGGGCCTCTGGATCAAAGCGGCCTCGAAGGGTCAGACGCGCCTCGTCGTGGTAGGCAAGCCGCGTGGCAAAGCAAGTGCCTTCGATCTCATCGTGATCGCGGCGCACTATGTTATGCCCGATGCGCCTAATGTGGTGAGGCATGCATTACCTCTAATGAACGTCGACCGGGATGCGCTAGCAGAGACGAAGAAAGCGTGGGTTGGCCGTTTACTGCTATTGCCTCGACCATTATCTGCTCTTTTTGTTGGCGGTCCGACCGGGGGCCTTAGGTTCGACGTCGAGACGGCAAAAGATCTTTTGGCCGGTGCCCGGGCAGCGGTCCTGAAGCGGCGCGGATCGCTGTACATCGTCACCAGTCGTCGTACCCCCCCCGCCGTTGCGGACTATCTCGCCGCGGAGCGAACGCCGAACGAGCAGATCTTTCTCTACGGCCGTCCGGGGGAGGGCGGCCTGGGGTATGACGAGAATCCCTACCAGGGGCTTCTCGCTCTGGCGGAGCACTTCATAGTGACGACGGACAGTCTCTCGATGATGGTGGAAGTGGCGAAGCTAGGTCGTCTGCTCTCGCTCTATCCCGTGGCCCGGGCGACTCCGGGGCTTGAGGGAGTGCTCACGCGCCTCGACGTGATGAAGACACTGTCGCCAAGAGCGGATGAAATTCCGGCGGGGGGGTTGGCTGCACGTACGGTGGCGGCGCTTGGCTGGCCGATGCATTCGCGAGATCTCACGGCGATTTCGAGATTGTTGGTCGAGAAGCAGCTCGCGAATTGGCTGGGAGAGCCCCTTATCCAGCCAGAGCCCTACGAGGACGACGCTTTGCCTCAGGTGGCGCAGCGCATTCGGGGGCTTGTCTCACCCTGAGGCTGGTTCACTGGGGGACCAAGTGGCTGCTTGCGGCGCCCATTTTCGAGAATGACGCGACCTGGGCTGGGATCACACTCGGACGGTCGGTCCGACCGGACCTTGTGATAGGTTTTGGCCCGATTCCGACCCGGGCGGCGGGAGCTTTCTTGCCACCGATATGCCGCAGACCCCGGGTACCCGAGAACGAGAGGAGTGCAGACGATGACCGCGACGAATGGCGTCGAAACGAATTCGGGACCGATCACGAGCGAACGCCCGACGGTTTTCATCCACACGAATCATCGCCAGAAAATTGGCGCTTTGGTTTCGCAGTATTCGATGAAACGAAACGCGGCGAATCCGGATGAGTTCGATGTTCGATTGATCGATCACGCCGACTATTCCTTCTTCGAGGAATACGAAGGGCGGGAATATCTTCGCGACGGCGCGAGTCGCGTCTGGCGCAACGAAGATCTCCAGTCATTCACGCCGCTACGCTTCATGCCGCCTGAGCTGATGGGCTACCAGGGGCGCGCCGTGATTACCGACCCCGATGTCTTTGCGGTAGGTGATGTCATGGAACTTTTGACCCGCGACATGCAGGGCAACGCGATCGTGTGTCGTCCGCGTTCGGGGGCCAAGGCTTTCGAAGGTATTCTCGCGACCAGCGTCATGTTGCTCGACTGCGCGCAGCTAACGCACTGGAAAGTGCGCGAACAATTCGATCAGCTCTTCGAGCGAACTCTGGACTACTCCGATTGGATCGGGCTCAAGAAGGAAGACCGTTCCAAGATTGGCCTCTTTGAATACGAGTGGAATGACTTCGACAAGCTCACCGAGAAGACGAAGCTGATCCATAACACTAAGCGCAAGACGCAGCCTTGGAAGACTGGCCTCCCCGCGGACTATATCCCCGCGGAGAAGTTCAAATTCTTCCCGCCGCTTAGATGGTTTCTGCGCGCGCGACGGAAGGTGTTTGGCGACTATGCGTTCGTCCCCGACTATCAGCCGCATCCCGACCGGAAACAGGAGGCTTTGTTTTTTGGTCTGCTTCGGGAATGTGTTGAGAAGGGTCTCGTCTCGGAAGATTTTATCCGTGATGAGATGAGCAAGAACCACGTGCGTCACGATGCGTTCGAAGTACTCGACCGGGTGGATCCGCTCGCGGCATAGCGCAGGCTTACGTGGGACCGGCGAGGGAATGGTCGGCTAAGGGGCAGGACAGAGAGCACTTGTAGAAGACGCACCAGAAGCTGGGCCTGAGTCAAGAGTCGTCTAGGCCTCGAAGAGCTCTTTCACGCGCGCGACTGCGCGCCCCATGTCTTGAAGGGGTGGGGGCGACGATTCCGGATGTCCGTCGCCGAGCCAGACCGCGCGCTTAGTGTCGATGAGCAGCTGTTGCACAATGCGGATGTCGCGCGTAATGCGCTGCGGTCCAACGCGCATAGCGAACCGATAGATATGAGCTTTGAGGTGCGATCGGCTGAAGCCGACCTTGGGGTCACTGGCCTTGGCCCTCGCGCCCCTTTGTCCGTCGAGCCAGGGGTTGTCCTTCATGGAGGTCATCCCCTCCCCCGTATCATAGAGATAGACGGGTCGCTCCGGTACGCAGGACTCCGCCATCATAGAGACGCTGTCCGCAGTAACGATCACGCGGTCGGCGAGTCCCAAAAACGCGAAGAACGGATTGTCCGGATCGTCCGGCTTCCATCGGTAGAGAATCGAGGGTGACTCGATGCCGCGGAAGAGGGCTTCCGTTGTTTCATCGAGTGTCCGCTTGCTCGTCGTGACCAGCAGTGATCCGCCTAACTCTTTTGCGAGTGCGTCCGCAGCGGCTGCGAGTCGTTCGCCCGAGGCGCGGTCGAAAGGGTAGGGCCCGGAATTTCCACCGCATAACACAGCGATCAAGGGGCGAGGCAAGTCGGCGACGCGATCCGCCCAAAGCTTTGCGTCCTCGTCGAGGCGCTCCCGGGTTACACGATGAAGCGGGGTATCGTTATGCAGGATGTTGGGGTCTTGGGGGAGACGGTACTGCGGGGTCGTGATGATGAGATCCCAGTTGGGCGGCGCGGCCCAGGGGCGACCGACATGAATGAGTCGCGTCCGATTGCCTTCTTCAGCCATCGCGCGAGCTTGGATATATCGCGCGATCGGTTCGTTTTTGCGCCCGGCGGAGATCACGAGGTCGGGCCACGGGGCACAAAGAGGGGTCGACCGTTTCTTTACGATGCCCATGAGGTGGGCGCCCCAGGGCAAGTTCACGAACTTTTCATAGGACTGAAACTCGAAGTGCTTTTCTTCGAAGGGCCAGCCTAAGGCTTCGCCGAGTCCTTTGACTTGGGAGTTGTCTCCTGCGCGATTACCCATCAAAAGCCAGACGCTAGGGGGCGTGACGGCGGATGTCGTCGTCGCCGCTTCTTGCGAAGCCTCGTTCTCGTCATGATTGATGCGATTCGGCAAAAAGCCCCCAGCGCCCGGGCAAATACCAGGGAGCTTGAATCTAACGCAGACGTGGCATGTCGAGCACACTCATCCGGATCGGCTGAGCTTTCGTCGTAATCTGAGGCCCATGCCCAGGGCGACGGCGCCAAAGAAAACGGAGGGCCCCCAGCCCGCAAGGACGGGATCTAGGTTGCCGCCGTATCCCATCGAACCGGAAAAACTCGTCGCGAGGGCATGGCTGACCGCGATGATCGCGCAGGCAATCAGCGTATGAACCGGCCGTGGGAAAGGTGGACCGGTCGCGGCGAAGAAGAGTGCGATCAACGGAAGCAGCAGGCACGCGAGGGGCGCTGCGATTTTCATCTGTAGATCCGTTCGATAGGCAGCCACCACGGGTGGCTCAAGGTCGGGATCCTGGAGCGCCCGCCGCAAGTCGCCAGGCGTCATATGCGCCGTCTCGATCTCCGAGGGCGTCTCTTCGCCGAATTCAGCCAAACGGGGGACATCGGTTGGGCGATATAGCCGGCCGGTATCGGTCAGCTCGATCGAGCGAGATTCGTCGAGTAGCCAAAGGCCTCGGCTGCTAATGCTACGCGCCTCATGGGCATCAGTGCGTCTCCGCGGAAGGCCTTCGCTGTCGAGGTCGTAGAGAGTGACGTTCGTGGCTTGGCCCGTGAAAAGATCAAGGCGCTCTATTTCGAAAATGCGTGGGCCGACCCGGTACCAGACGCGCTCTCTCTGGAGTGCCGGGCCTAGGTTCTGATTCTTAATGTCGACGGTCTTGATGATTTTGGCGCGCTCGGTCGCTTGGGGCACGATCTCATTGGCGAGGAGGTGGTAGGCGGGCACGGCGAGGCCACATAGCAACCAAACCGGTGCGAGCACGCGGAAGACCGGAATGCCGCAGGCGCGCATCCCGAGGAGCTCTCCGTTTGCGCCGATGAGACTGATAGTCAAGGCGACCGCGATCAAGAGCGCCATTGGAATGACACGGCCGATCAAAACGGGCAGGCGGGCACCGTAGTAGCGGAGGATTTCGTCCGCCGTTGAACCGTATTGATTGAACCATTTTAGATTGTCGAAGATATCAATCACGAGATACGCGAAGACGAGGCCGACTATGCATAGGATGACCATACGCACGAATTGCGCGCTCACATATCGCGGGAGCGCATAACGTTTCATGCGCAGAGCCGGTCGCGTGATGCCCGCTCGTGAAAGAAGTGCACTGAAGTCGATGCCGGCGCTGCGATCGGATTCGGAGGCTTGTCGCCCCGCACGAAAGATCAGCACGGTCGAGACGAAGATGAGGACGAGGTTTGGGATCCAGACAACAGGGCCTACGGGCGCGTTCTCGCTGCGCAACAGGCCTTCTGCAAATTGGAAGAGGGCGTAGTACACGATTGCACCAACCAGCCCCATCACGGTGCCGCCAGAGCGAGAGAGATTGCGACGCCCCAGCGCGAGCCCCATAGCCAAAAGGCCGAAGGGGAACGTCGCGGCCCCTAGGGCTATGCGACGATGGGC
>DGPZ01000059.1:21136-30278 GCA_002390675.1 Deltaproteobacteria bacterium UBA4427 | reverse complement strand
AGCGAAGCGCGATCGACTCCGTTCGACAGAACGAGACCGTCTTCGAGAACGAGCCGCTTGGTACCGTAGTCGTCGGTTTGTACGGCGCCGCGCTGGGCGAAGAGTGTTTCTCCGAGATTCGGCATGTAGAGCAATACGCCTGCTAGGCGCGCGCCCTCATCGGCGACTTCGCGGGCTTCGATCCGCCAGCCGCCGAGACTCGTGGCGAGTCCTTCGCGAAGAGCCAAGCCCGGTTTCTCTTCGGAGAGTTTGATCATCTTGTCGCGCACACCTAACTGAGCGGCGGGGGAGATGACGACGGTGAGGAGGACTGAGGCGGCGGTTGCTACAAGCGCAAAGAAAAGTCCAGGTCGTGCAAGTTGGCGTGCGGAGAAGCCGCTGGTCTCCAGGGCCAGGAGTTCGCGGTCGCTGGAGAGACGTCCGAGGCCGACGAGTGAGCCGACCAGGATGGCGAAGGGCAGCGTGCGAGCGAGGGTCGGGATGAGTTGGAGGCCGGCGATCTCGGCGACTTCTGCCGGGCCGAGGCCGCGGTTCACGATCAGGTCGGCGTAGCCGAGGAGGTCCGTCAGCAAGACGACTATGCCAAAGGCGCCGATGGCAAAGATTGCCGGCAACACCATCTCCGAGATGAGATAGCGCGAGAGTCTGCGACTCGAACGCGGGCGACGGGGCTGGGCTGCGACGGGCGGGTTCAAGTGGGGGTCCTCTCCGGCCGCGAGTTTCGCCCTCGCAGGCCCGGGAGGCCAGACCCTGCGAAGGAATCACAAGAGTTGGGGTAAAAACGCATCGTTTACAAACAGGTCTCCGCCGGGAGCTGTGATAAATTGCGGCCTCTCCGGTCGCCGCCCGGCCCGAAGGGTGATTCAAGCATGGATTCGATTTTTAAGAAGGCGACCCGCGAGGTCGTCATGGCACTGCTCTTTTGGCTGCCCGACGCCCGTCGCGTGCGGGTCGAGCGCTGGCTTCGCGGTCGTGAAGAGGCGCGTCGTCTCTCGCGTGCAGACGTCGCAGTGGTGTCGTTCGGCAAGAGTGGGCGGACGTGGCTGCGCGTGATGATCTCTCGCTACTACCAGCTCATGTACTCGATTCCTGAAGGCGTGCTCCTCGGTTTCGAAAACTATCATCGTCGAAACCCCGAAATCCCGAAGATCTTCTTTACTCATGACAACTACATCAAGGACTACACCGACGAGTTTGATTCGAAAGCGTCGTTCTATGGCAAAAAGGTCGTGCTGCTCGTCCGCAATCCCAAGGACATAGCAGTGTCTCAGTATTTCCAGTGGCAACACAGGATGCGACCCGCAAAAAAGAAGCTTAACAATTACCCGCCGCATGGTGCCGACGTGCCGGCATACGATTTTGTGATGGACGAGAACGTCGGTCTACCCGGGATCATCGACTACTTAAACCTGTGGGATCGCGAATCCGAGCGCGTCCAAAATCTGTTGATTATTCGCTACGAAGACATGCGTAAAGATCCGGGTGCCGTTCTGACGCAGGTGATGGAATTCATCAATGACACGCCGGCGAAAGGCGAGGCCGTCGCTGGCGCCGTTGAGTACTCAAGTGTCGAGAATATGCGGAAGCTCGAAGAGAAGAGCGTGTTCTGGCTCGCGGGCAATCGCATGAAGCCTGGCAAAAAGGGAGATCCGAATACCTACAAGGTGCGACGTGCAAAAGTCGGCGGGTACAAGGACTACTTCGATGAGAAGGAAACGGCGCAGATCGACGAGTATGTGGCGAAGGAGCTCTCGGCGGCCTTCGGCTACGACGCGCCGCCTGCGCTGGGACCCGCCGCGACAGGCGAGTGACGGTCTCTGAGGGAGAATCTCGAGCGATTTCCGATGGAGAGTTCCAGGCGACTTCCAGCGAAGCGTCTGGCGAGACGCCATTGCAAAGGCCTGCGAATGCGCCGCGGATCGCGTGTATAGGCTGGGGCTCCCTGCTGTGGGACCCGCGCTCGCTTCCCATGGCGGCGCCCTTTCGCGACGACGGGCCAATGTTGCCGATTGAATTCTCTCGGGTCGCAAAGGATGGCCGGGTCACGTTAGTGATCGATCCCGAAGCGGCGCCGATGCAAACGTATTGGTGCGAGCTCACGTCGAAGACGATCGACGAAGCTGTCTCCGGCTTAGGACAGCGTGAACGAATTGCGCCCGCGCGATGGTCAGAATGGGTGGCGTTTGCACGAAGAAGCCTCTTTCTTCAAGGTAAAACAGAGAGTGGAGGCTTCGCCGTTCCCGAGACCCGTCGAGAGATCCAGAGATGGCTAGAGGAGCAGTCTATTGATGCCGTAGTCTGGACAGCGCTGCCGGCACGGCGGCCTAATGGCGATTTCGGCTGGCCCACGACGGAAGAACTTGTTGAGCATTTGAAAGGGCTTACCGGGGAAGCGCGATTGCGCGCGGAAGAATATATTCGTCGCACGCCGGAAACGATTCGGTCGGTGCGGCGAGCGTGCTTTGAGAAATCTTTTGGCTGGATGCAGAGTGCCTTGCCGCCGAATACTTCGACGCCTGGCGTGGAGGAGGTGCGGTATGAGTGATACGAGAGCGCCAGATGGAACGGCCGATGTTTGGCAATTCCTGATGTCGCAGCTTTTCGTGCACAATGTGTGTGAGGCGCTGGCCTACTGCCGCGACGTTTTGGATTTTAAGAATTCGTGGATCGATAACGAGGATTTCGGATCGGTCTACAACGGCACGACGGAGATCTATTTCTCTCCGGTCGGGGGGCCTGTCGTGCCACCCAATGAGCGAGGGGGTGGCGAATGAACGAGCGCGTACGGTGTTATGTAGCGGAGAGCCTCGGCACCTTTGCCTTGGTCTTCGCTGGAACCGGGGCCGTGGTTGCCGACGCGCTGAGTGGCGGAGCCGTAACCCAAGTTGGGATTTCGATCGTGTTCGGCGCGATCGTCATGATGATGGTTGTGGCTTTCGGGCCCATTTCGGGCGCGCATATCAACCCGGCGGTCACGGTTGCATTCTGGGTCGCACGTGAGTTCGAAGGGCGAGAGGTCGTACCGTATATTCTAAGCCAGTGTGTCGGCGCGATTGCCGCGAGTGGACTTCTCCTATGGATGTACCCCACGACGCCTACGCTCGGACAAACACTTCCGATCGGTGCGGCGGCTCCAGCCTTCGTGATGGAAGTGTTCCTGACGACGCTATTGATGCTCGTCATTCTGGCCTGCGCAGTCGGTCATCGCCTCACCGCGTTCTTCTCTGGCCTCACGATCGGCGGAGCCGTCATGTTGTGCGCGCTCTTCGGCGGGCCGCTCACTGGCGCATCGATGAACCCCGCCCGCTCGCTTGGGCCAGCCCTCGTTTCCGGCGATCTGAGTACGCTCTGGCTGTATTGGGCGGCCCCGATCACAGGCGCACTACTCGCCGTCGGTCTCTACCGGGCCCTCTGGGCGGAGACCACGATCGAATAGCTTCTACGCCCTGTGCGCCGATTCCTACGACGGCAGATCGCCCTCCGAATTCTGGTGCTACGGGCGAGTGATTATGTCGTACACTTTCTAACCGCGACAAGGTTCGCTCGGGCGGCCTGGAACGGGTCGAGTCAGGAGGAAGCGGCACGATATGGCCAACGGCATCGAAGCATCAGCAGTGGAACCGAGTGGAATCGAATCCGAATCGACCCGCGAGAGGATCCTCGATGTCGCGGAGGCGCTCTTTGCAGAGCGTGGCCTCGCCGGAACCGCCGTTCGCGATATTGCGCGCGAAGCCGGGCTGACTGCTCCGAGCCTCTACAACCATTTCGATGGCAAGCACGCGCTCTATGAAGCCGTCCTTGTTCGCGGTGTCGAACCTCTTTTTAAGATCATCGGTCCTGGAGGCTCGGCCGAAGAAGCCGTAGCCGCAACGCCGGCGAATCGGGTGCAGCAAACTGAGCGCATCCTTGATTCGATCATGGATCACTTCTCCGGTCATCCAAATATCGCGAAGCTAATTCAGCACGAATCGTTGACCGGGGGAGAGAACCTTTCGCATATCGTGCATGGCTGGCTCGGGCCCATTGTCTCGACAGGCGTCTCGTCGATGAAGAATAACGGTCAAACTGTTTGGAACGAAGACGAACAGCCGATGGCCGTAGCGGCCTGGATTCACGTGATTCTCGGGCATTTCGCCATGGCGCCACTGTTACGTGAACTCTTCAAGATAGACCCGCTTGCGCCAGAACAGATCGAGCGTCAAAAAAAGTTTCTTCGCCGCTTCGCACAAATCATGATCGCAGGGCCGGAATAGTCGAGTTTTTCTCGTCGGACGAAAAATCCTGATTCGACTCGTGTTATGTCAGCCCGGAACACCGTTTATTGAGCTCTAGGATCGTGGGCGGCCAATTCTTGCCGAGGATTTCGCGATAAAAAGCCTTCGTCGCGGAGAATATTGCGAGCTCGCCAGGATCGAGCTCCGACAAGGCGCGAACCCCTTCGACGGTATGGAGCGAGGCGCGTTTCTTCGTACTGGCATCCAGCGCGCTCCGACGGCGGAAGGATCAAATTTAACGAGGCCGATCTGGAATCCCGGAAGCAGGTATGATGGGGTGATGGCAGAGCCCGTATCCAAGGCAGCACCCGATCCGATCGCCGTTCCTTTCCTTCCAGCAGCCCAGCGCATGCCTCGGGTCGAAATCGAATATTGCGTCGGCTGTCGCTGGATGATGCGCGCGGCCTGGACGGCGCAGGAATTGCTGACGACCTTCGAGTCGGAACTCGCCGAGGTGGCGCTCGTACCGGGCAGGGCTGCTGGGATCTTTCAGGTGCGTCTCGATGGCGAGATGATTTTTGATCGAATGGCCGCCGGGGGCTTTCCTGAACTGCGTGCGCTCAAGCAGATTATTCGGGACCGAATCGCGCCCGCGCGTGATCTAGGCCATTCCGACCTCCCGGCAGATCAAGACAAAGAGGGCGAATCATGAAAGGCGCGATTGCGAGCGTCGAACTCTTCGTCCATCGCGAGGGTGAGCACACGGATCCGCGCAGACTGACGCTCACTCTGTCCGCGCCGGAACGCGTCCGCGACAAAGGCGAAGCAACTCCCGATTGGGTGTGTCGAATTGTGCTCGCCGATCTGCATCCACCCGAATCAGTGAAAGCCGCCGATAGCTTGAGCGCGCTCGCGGGCGCTTTAGGGCAGGGGCGCAGCTGGCTCGATGCATTGCGAGACGAGGGCCTGCGCATCACGCGAGATCGGAACGGAAAAGTCGACTTCTCCTGGTCCGACTTCGGTCCGTCCTGAGGCCTCTCCATGCTGAGAGAGCCCTAAACCGCTTTAACCGTCCTGGTTGCTATGAGTGACTGACGGCCTCAGATTTGCGGAGCGGGGCATTTTCCCGGTCCCTCGCCGCTTGAATGGGTTATGGTGGGCGCCGGAGAAATAGATGATCGATTCGTTGTTTACATTGTATTGCGAAGACTGTGAAGTCGAGGGGCGGCCGAGCCGCCTCTGGGTGCGCGCCGAGATTGATCTCGCGACGTCGCGCGGTCCTGAAACGCAGCATTACCTCGAATGCATGAATTGCGGCTTCCGCTTCAAGAGCTGCATGGAAGATCATATGGAAGCCGTCGATGACGAAGAATGGCAGCGCTTCGTCAACGAATCGCCACCTTCCCTTCCATCCGCACGCTAGGCATTCATCGATCTAGCCAGAATCCGTCTAGGGGCTCGGTTTTTGTCTCGACGGTCGTTTTGCCGAATTGAGTCGCGTCGGCGAGTCGTAGGCCGTGCCATGCACTTTGACGGCGCTCGTCGGATTGGTCACCGTTCCTCTGGCGCACCGTAATTCATGGTTGCGCGAAATTTCTGAGGAGTGAGATGATGGACCCCAAGGCACAGCTCGAGCCGGCTAATGCTCGAATCGCGATCGAAAACCTGATGTTCAGCTACGCCGAAGCGATCGACGGCGGGGACTTTGATGGGATCGGCGAACTCTTCAGCCGCGCGAAAATTCTGGCGGCGGATGGTCAAGAGCAGGGCGGCGGACGTGAAGGCGTGAAGGCGATCTACGACCGCTCGACGCAGCTCTACGAAGACGGCACGCCGATGACCCAGCATGTCACGACGAATCTCATGTTCGAATTTGGCGAGGATGGACGGACGGCGAGGGTGCGATCGCGTTTCACGGTCATGCAACAGCTTCCCGACTTTCCGCTTCAGTGCATCATCACGGGCTACTACGAAGATCAATTCGGGTGGGACGAAGAAACCGGTTGGCACTTCACGCAGAGGCAGATGAAGCCCAAGTTGTTAGGTGACCTGTCTAAGCATCTCAAGTACGTCTACACGGCGCCCTGAATTAATTTGTCGGATTTCATGCCTAAGGTTCCTACGCAAGAATCGGCGTTCGGGCGTTGGTCCCGGTTTTGGCCAAAGCGTGTTGGGCCAGCTGAGCCTTTGGCCGCGGCATTGATGGATCACTACCAAACTGGGAAGCCGCGTCGTGTGCGGGCTTTGCGTGCGGACGGGGTCGAATTCGAGATCGAGACGGAAGAATATTTCACACTCGGGGGGGAGCTGGCGGAGTTGGATGCGTTGGCGATCGATCGCTGCAAAGGTCGAGTGCTTGATGTAGGCGCGGGTAGCGGGCGACATGCTTTGGCACTGCAGGCGCGCGGTCTCGACGTCGTTGCGATCGATGTGAGTCCGATTTGCGAGACGCTATGTCGGGCTCGCGGGGTTCGCGAAGCGCATCAATTCGATGTGATGAAGCTCGATTCGGAGGAGCCTTTCGGGCGCTTTGATTCGTTGCTCTTTGGGATGCAGACAATCGGGGTTGCGGGTGGTTCTGCTGCACTAGAAATTCTGCTCGGCCGATTGCGAGGCTGCTTGAACCCTGACGCAGAGTTGATCGTGGACTCGAGCGGATTGCGGGATTCCTGGGATGGCGAAGATGCAGACGACTCACCTTCTCGGGGAGAGATTGTTTTGTCGACGCGGTACCGAGGGTGGCGGGGTGAAAGCTTCCCCTGGATCTACCTAGATGAAGACAGTCTAGGATGGATCGCAGATCGAGCCGGCTTCGAGATGGAGATCCTTGGGCGCGTCGAAGGCGGTGAGTATCTCGCGGCACTGCGCGATGTCGAAGATCCGTGTTAGTCGATGCCAAATTCGCTTAGAGAACTCGAAGGTCTGCACCGTTGGGAACTCTTTGCGATCTGGTCTCCGGTCGTTTGGCTGCCGCTTTCCGTCTATTGGCTGCTTATGAATCGCTCTATTCTCGCAAAGTGATTGCGCGGTCCGACTCTCCGGGTTGCTGGATCGACTGGGGACCGCGCAAAAGTTGAAGAACGCACGGCGCTCACCACTTGGCGATGACTTCGTCGCCGAAGCGCTTCACCCAGTCGACCTTTTCCTGCAGCTGCATGGTGTCGGGCTGGTAGGGGTTGCGATAGCCGACCGTTAGACAGGTAACGCCGCGTTCCTCAAGGCGTTTCATGGCGTCGACGGTAAATGCAGGCATACCGGCTTGGACGATGAAGTTTTCGTTCTCGCGGCCGTATTCCTTTCGGAAACTGTTCACGATCGTGAGGCGATCCACGAGTTCGTCCTCGGTCAGACTGACGAAGTTGACGCCATTTCCGTAGCGGGCGGCACGTCGATAGGCAGGCTTGCTATGTCCGCCGACAACGACAGGCGGACATGCCGCCGGGACTGGACACATCTTGATCTTGGGAATGTCGTAGTACTCACTCTTCCAGTCGAAATATTCGCCAGTCATCAGGCCCTGGATGATTTGGATCATTTCATCCATCCGCTTGCCGCGGGATTTCCAATCCTGGCTACAGGCCTGGAAGTCTTCGATCCAGGGGCTGAGCCCAACGCCCAGAATGAGTCGCTCATTCGACAATACTGAGAGGGAGCTCACCTGCTTCGCCGTGAGGACCGGGTCGCGAATCGGGAGCTTCAGGACACCGAAGGAGAATTTGATGTTCGTCGTCACGACGGACATTGCGGCAAAGAGCTGGAAGGGGTCGAGGAAAGGTGCGCCCTCAAGGAAAGAGCGATCGCCGTCTGCCGTATA
Organism: Deltaproteobacteria bacterium UBA4427; assembly: GCA_002390675.1. Lineage (GTDB taxonomy): Bacteria > Myxococcota_A > UBA9160 > UBA9160 > UBA4427 > UBA4427. The sequence goes on along the minus strand of DGPZ01000059.1, from coordinate 22,250 downwards.
GGGGTAGGTGCCTTCTGCGACTTCCGGATAGAAGATGCTGTCGCCTAATCCGAAAACGCCGAAACCGGCTTCGTCAGCGGCTTGGGCGATGGGCAGGTAGTGACTGATATCGCACATCGATTCGGCGATTTGAAATTCCATCTTGGTTGAATCTCCTGTCTCGGGAACGCTGGTCCGCCTGCGTGGCGGCCCCCTGAATCATAGCCGCGCAAAACTACAGTCCCATAGGGGGCATGAGCGCGATACCGTTTCCCGAATGCCCGCGCAGAGTGACGCGGCCAATGAGGAGACGAGAAATGGCTGAGCTGAACCATGACTTGCCTGAGGGCATGCTGGAATGGGTTGCGGAAATTGGAGGCGGCGAAGTCACCCATATTCATCGCCACGTCGCGAGACGCGAAGCATGGATTGTGGACGTGACGCGACCGGACGGTTCGGTCCTCGAAGGTTTTCTCCGCCTGCAAAGAGATGACGGCGGCGTTGATCCGCGCCGCCTCGAACGAGAAACCCGCATTACGCAGGCTCTCGCGGAAACAGATATCCCCGTCACAAAGGTTTACGGTTGGAATCCGGATCTGCGAGCGACGCTCTTCTCGCGGGACCCGGGTCGCGCTGATATCGACAAGCTCGCGGACGTCTCGCAGCAGCGCGCCATCATGGAAGATTTCATTCGCATTGTGGCGCGGATGCATAAGCTAGATCTCGATGCGCTTGAGATCGACGACGTGATGACGCCTCGGCCGAAGAATGCCGAAGAGGCGGCGCTCGGCGAAGTCGATGTAATCGTCGAGCAGTGGCAGCACTTTCTGGACGGCTATGTCGACCCGCTCACGACCTACGGTCTCGATTGGTTGCGACGTTATGCGCCGAAGGACGTTGCGCGCGTATCCCTCGTCCAAGGCGATACCGGCCCCGTCAACTTCATGTTCCAGGGGAACCAGGTGAGTTCGATCATCGACTGGGAGATCGGCCATTGGGGCGACCCCATGGAAGACCTCGGGAACATAGTCGTTCGCGAAATGTGGAATCCCAGTGGCGGGCTTGACGGCCTCTTTAGGCTCTATGAGGCGGAATCCGGAATTCCGTACTCACGTTTTGGGGCGCAGTACTACTC
>DGPZ01000059.1:19675-21072 GCA_002390675.1 Deltaproteobacteria bacterium UBA4427 | reverse complement strand
GCCCATCCGCGGGAATCTCTCGCCTGGTATCTCTGTTATCGCTACGTCGGGGACCGGACGACCTGCGAAATGTTGGCGCTCGCCATGGAAGTTGAAGTCGAGCGGCCGGAGATGCCTTCGGATGAAAGCCCGGGGGTAGGCGCCAAGGATGTTCTGGCCGAAGCGGCGCTCTATGCCCAGTCGCACGATGTCTCGAAGGGAATCGAAGACCGCTTCGCGTCCCAGCGTGCGAAGGACGTTTCTATTCTCATCGAATGCATGGACCGTAAGCGGCGATACGGGGCGGCGCTCGACGCCATTGAATGCGAAGAGATGGGTGTGTTGCTCGGGGCGAGGCCCGCGACGGCGGCAGAAGGCTTTGCGTCCCTCGACGAAGCGATTCGCGAACGGCGACTCGAAGATCCCGGCCTCATCCGGTATCTCACGCGTAAGAGCTACCGCGACGAGTGGCTCTTTGCCCCCGCCGTTGGGCTCTACCCGGACCGTCGCTGGTCCTCGCTCGACTAACAGAGAATTGGTAGCGATGCGCCGCGGACAGGTTTCGGATTTAGTTAGTCGCCATCCTTTCGATCGTGGGAGTTCGCGAAATCAGTGCTCGTCGTTGCGGTAACGCCATTAAAAGAAGACTTTGCATGCTGGGCATTAACTGGACCGCACTCCGACCCGAAATCGAAAAGAGCGTGCGAACTTGCGAAGCGCTGGAACGGAACCGGTCGATGGCCAACCCGGACGAATTGAAGATGGACGAGAGCGAACGCCTTTGGTGGGAACGCGTCCGTGCGCGGGGCGCACTCTTTTATGTGGTGACGAAGGGCCTCTTTTTTCTGATCGCGTACCCGAGCTTAGGTTGTTATGCGTTCGATTGGAGATGGGAGCCCATGCTGCTTGTAGAAGGTTGGATGATCGGGCTCTTCTGGGGTTTCTGCCTCTACATACGCAAGGAGCTTCGCTTCCGGTTCACCATTGAGTGTGAAGTATTGCCCCGGTCTGACGGCTGGGACGACTGACCCAGATCCTTAGAAGAGAATCGAATCATGGAAATTTTCATGCTGATCTTCGCGGTCGTCGGGACCCTCGCGATCTTTGCGACGACACGTGCGGGGCGCGAAGTCCTGAAACGAATTGGGCTACGCAACCGAGTTCCGGATGCCGCCCCGAGCGAAGATATTGCCTATCTGCTCTCCGCATGCGGTGGGGATCGCAAGGAAGTCGATCGACGTATCGAACTTGAACGCGAGCGCCTGCCGGATCTGACCGAGGCCGAGCACTACCGCCGAGCGATCCGCAAGATCATGTCAGAGAAATCGAGGTCAGAGAAAGCCGTGCCCGAATAGGCCTCGACTGATCTCGCCGAATCGGAAGTATCCTAAACCGAACGAAGTCGAAGCTCGGTCTAC
>DGPZ01000059.1:12744-19601 GCA_002390675.1 Deltaproteobacteria bacterium UBA4427 | reverse complement strand
CTCGGTCTACGTTGACCTCGCAGACGCGTTAGATTCCGCACGTGGACCCTAGGCTCGTAGGCACACTCGAGATCGACCCCGCGCTCCCCGCCTTTTCGCCGGAGATGCCCGCGAGCGACATGCTCTATGGAGCGGCGGCTTGCGATTGCCGAGGGACATCGTTTCGGGTGTCGGGTTGGCCACGAATCGCCCTCGCCCCCGGCGGGTTTTTCTGGCGCACGGTGACACGTGTTTGGCGTGAGGCGCAACAGCCCATGCACGAGGGTGAACCGGTCGAATCCCCGTTCTGGCTGCCAGTTTTCGCGGCTTGTACGAGATGTGGTCGCGAAGTCGCTTTGCTTGATGCTGAGGAAGTTCCGTTGCGAATGAACGAGGGGCATCGCGACGAGCCACGTGAGTCACTTCGCTGCCGAGTCTGCCGACAGAGTCAGTTTGAGCTCGTGATCGGTGAGGCGCGGGATTCGGCCTCACCTGCACGGGTCGATTTTGAGATCGTCACGCGATGTTGCGCCTGCCATCGTCAGGGGCGGATCGCTTGGTCAAAGGGGCGGCCAAGCGAACAGGAGGTTCGTTTGGATCTTCTGTATGGCCGGCGCTAAATATTGGACATCATGCGTACGCTCCCCCGCCCGTCGACACGCGAAGCCGAACATTTATCCGAACGTCAGACGAGACACCCGGCCGGACATCCAGCCGAACGCCGAGACGAAAGCGATTCGGGATGAGTATTCAGCCGAATCGCATCGTGAACAGGATCGTTCAGCAGGTGGATCAGAGTGATTGGCCACGGCTGGAGTCTCTGGTCTACTCGGCTGCAGGAGGCGACCGATGGCTGCGAATCTATCATGCGCCGTCACATTCACGTTATGCGACGGCAATCCATTTTTGGGTCCACGCTTTGCGCGAAGAACTCACGGCGACGGGACGCAGGTCTGATCTCGTCGGCGCCGCTGGTCATGCGCTTGGTCGCAAAGAAGCCGCAACGCAATGGCTGGCTGAATTTTCGGAGATCGATGCTTTGCCCCGCGAATTCGGAATTTCGGATTCGACCGATTTAGATTCGGAAGTCGAGGTTTATCGCATGCTCGAAAGCGAGTGCCGTCAGTCGAGCGTCTTCAGTAGCCGTTCGGTGCTAATTGCAGATTTTTGGGGCCACGGCGGTGGCCCGAGCTGGAGGAGACGAGCTTGAACTTCCCTTACCGTCAAAATGCGAGCAGTGCGTGGATGCTCGCAGCGTCTGTTTTGGTGTTGTTGGTCTTGTTAGTCGGAGGTTGCTCTGACCCAGATGCGGCAATTTTGGGTCGACTGAGCGAAGCCGATCAAGCGCGCTTCAGGACCGGGAGACAGGTGGCCGTGCCCTGTTGGACTTGTCATGACCTCGCTGGAACGGTCAAGAAAGTTGGCCCGTCTCTGCTTGGGGTTTACGGTCGTAAGTCGGGACGAGCGCCTGAGTATGTGGGATCGCCGGCGATACTCTCTGCTTCGATCGTGTGGGACGACCGTACGCTCTCCGCGTTTCTTGCGAGTCCCGCGGGCTTCATACCGGGCAATCGGATGGTTTCGCCTGGGGTGCCGAATGCTTCTGCGCGAGCGGATTTGCTCTTCTATCTTAGGCATGTGAGTGAACCGGGTGCACGTTCGATGCACCCCGGAGACGACGTGCAATAGCGACACGTTTCGGCCTATTCGCGGCCTAAGACGCGAGATTTGTCTATTCTACGACACGATCTCCTCGGCCTAGGCGCACGCTGTTATCCTGATGGTCGTGAGGATGTTGGAGTCCTTCCCCTATGAACGCGAACGCGAACGCGGCCGCGCGTAATGAGCTTCTCGCACGGCGATTTCGAGCGGTTCGAAATATCACGGCGCGGCTTTGTGATCCGCTGTCGGCGGAGGATTGCGCGGCACAGTCGATGGCCGATGCGAGCCCTGCGAAGTGGCATCTTGCGCATACAACCTGGTTCCTCGAAACCTTCGTTATTAAGCCCTCTCTGCCAAACTATAAGCCTCACCATCCGCGCTTCGAAGTCCTGTTCAATTCCTACTACAACGCCGTAGGCGAACAATATTCGCGGCCGGACCGAGGCCTGCTCACCCGCCCGTCGTTCGAAGAAATCCTTGAGTACCGAGCGGTAATCGAAACCCTCGTAAGCGAATTGCTCAACGACCCTGGCAGGCTCAGCGAAGAGCAGATGGATGTCGTTGAGTTAGGTCTTCATCACGAGCAGCAGCATCAAGAACTTTTACTGACGGACGTGAAGCATCTGCTTTCCCAGAACCCGCTGGCCCCCGTTTACCGACCCACTAAGGAATCCCCGAATCTCGCGATTCAATCGCTTGCATGGCATGCGGAGCGCGGCGGCGTGGTTGAGGTCGGACATGCCGGCTCGAGCTTTGGCTTTGACAACGAATTTCCGCGGCATCGCGTTCATCTCGAGCCCTTTGAGTTGGCCTCTCGACCGATTCGGAACGGAGAATTTATCGCCTTCATGGAAGACGGAGGTTATGCGCGTCCCGAGTTCTGGCTTTCTGAAGGCTGGGCGCAAGTCCAGAAGGCAGGCTGGAAGGCTCCACTTTATTGGCAGTATCATGACGAGAGCTGGTGGCATTTCACGCTCTCAGGCCTTCGGCCTGTTCGAAGCGAAGAGCCTGTGGCCCATGTGAGTCTTTTTGAAGCGGACGCCTTCGCACGGTGGGCCGGATGTCGGCTGCCGACGGAGCCCGAGTGGGAACACGCGGCGCGTCGAGTTTCGGTCGAGGGGAATTTCCTGGAGGGTGGGAGATTCCATCCTGGGATCGCCCCAGTTAGGTCTCTGGAAGCAGGTCCCCTCCAGCTCTTCGGAGATGTTTGGGAATGGACTGCCAGCGCTTACTCCGCCTATCCCGGGTATCGCCCCGAAGCTGGCGCGCTTGGGGAATACAACGGCAAGTTTATGTCCAGTCAGGTCGTTTTAAAGGGCGGCTCCTGCGTGTCGCCGCGATCCCATCTCCGTGCGAGTTACCGAAATTTCTTTCCACCGGATGCGCGCTGGCAATTCAGTGGAATTCGCCTCGCTCGTGACGCCTCAACTTGAATACGCTGAGTCGAGCTCGCTGACGTGACCTTCTGAGTGGGCGGCTATGTGAGTAGAAAGCAGATGAGCTCGCTCACTTCGCGTCACCGATCGGCCGCTGTACTCCCTCATGGTGAGCGACCCGCTAGGCTTTCGAAATGACCGACACGCCTTGGCAGAAACCGCGTCGCATCCGAGTGAGATGAGATGAGTGTTCCCGGAACGGATCCGAGACTTTCTTTTGCGCTGGCTCTGCTCGCGGGGATGTTTGCGCAGGCCATCGCGCGTCATCTCCGTTTGCCGGGAATCGTTTTGCTTTTGGTCACGGGCGTCTCGCTTGGACCCGATGGCTTAGGTTGGGTCCAGCCCCGCCAACTCGGAGACGGCCTCTTCGCCATAGTCGACTTTGCTGTAGCGATCATTCTATTCGAGGGCGGACTTAACCTCGAAATATCGAGACTTAGGCGATCAGGCACGGCCATTCGTAGGCTGATCACCTGGGGTGCACTCGTGACGCTCGCGGGCGGTGCGGTCGCCGTCCATATTTTATTGGGCTGGGGCCTGATGGAGTCGCTGCTCTTTGGCGGCCTCGTCGTGGTGACGGGACCGACGGTGGTTGGGCCGCTTGTTTCGGAATTGCGACTCAAGCCAAAAGTCGCGACGGTGCTTGAAGCGGAAGGCGTCTTAATCGATCCGATCGGCGCGATTCTTTCCGTTGTGATTTTGAAGTTGGCGCTCTCGGGGGATCCGGGTTCGCTTCTGCTCGCACAGAGTGGTGCAGGGCTTGCGCGTATGGCGGCCGGCTCTATGTTAGGCGTAGTGGCGGGTTTCATGATTGCGCGATCGCTGCGGATCTCTCGATTGTTGCCGGACGGCCTCGAGAACGTCTTCGTGCTTTCGTCGGTTCTTCTGCTCTACGCGGGATCGGAAGCACTGCTTTCTCATAGTGGTGTGCTCGCCGTGACCGTCGCTGGCGTGGTCGTGGGGAATACTCATTCGCCGGTCGAGCGCGATTTGCGGGAATTTAAAGACCAGCTGACGGTGATGCTGATCGGACTGCTTTTCATTTTATTGGCAGCGGATGTTCGATTCGCAGAAGTGCGCGCGCTTGGTTGGGCAGGTCTCGCGGTCGTGATGGCGCTGATCTTTGTGGTGCGCCCGCTTGGCGTTTGGCTCTGCACGCTCGGTTCGGATCTCGACCGCGGCGAGCGCTTCTTTCTGGCATGGGTGGCACCTCGGGGCATTGTTGCCGCGGCGATTGCTTCCCTTGTTGCTGCCGATCTCGAACGCGCCGGCCTTGAAGGCGGCGCGGAACTCCGTGCTCTCGTGTTTCTGACGATCGCTGTGACCGTGACCCTCGCGGGATTCTCGGCGGGCCCGGTTGGCAACTTCTTAGGCGTTCGGCTGCGACAAAGAGATACCGTTGCGATCTTGACCGCTCAGACGCTAGGGCTCGCCCTTGCTGAGGAGCTTCGGCGCGGAGACGTTCCTGTGGTCTTCCTCGACTCCAATCCTGCGGGTATTCGTCGTGCGGAAGAGGCAGGATTCTCTGTCGTGTACGGCGATGCGCTTCAAGAAAATATTATGCAGAGGGCGCGCTTCGGTTTTGCGCGCACTGTGATTGCCTTAACAACGAACCGAACGCTCAACAGCGTTTTCGTGGGACGCGCAAAGGATCGCTTCGGGGTACCGAATGGGCTCGTGGCGACTTCGGATGCGGGTGGTGGTCTCGTTTTGGAACAGCTGGGCAGTGGCCAGGCGAAGATCGCGTTTGATGCGCCCCATGATGTCGAGCGATGGGATGTGCGGGGGCGGCGCGGGGATGTCGAAGTCTTTCATTTCGTGTACGAGACTCCGGAGCGAGAAGAAGAAGACCCCGAGACGACGAGTTCTGTCGAGTCCACGGGGAATTCAGAGCGAAGTGTGTTGCTCGCGGTTGAACGCGAGGGGCGCATATTTGCTGTGGACTCCGCTTGGTCGTTCCTAGATGGGGATCGAGTCGCTGCGGCAATTCATCTTCCTGAGCGCGAAGACGCTTTTCGGGAACTAGCCACGCAAGGCTGGGTTACTGCACCGCTTGATGAGGCCCCCGGCGAAGAGGCTATCGGCGCGAAGGGCGCAGTCGCCCATGCCTAAAGATGCGCTTACGCCCCAGCCGCCGAGATCTCTAACGCGTCACCCGGAGTTGTTGGAGGCGGCGGTATACGAGCGCGAGATCGGTGCCCCGATTGCGAGGGTGTGGGAGAACGTGTTCGACTGGGAGCATCTACCTTGGCTCCATGACCAGGCTTTTGAATCGATCGAGCTTCTTGAGGCTGGCGAATGGGGCTGGCACGGGGATGTGGGATTCCCTGGAGGCGCTTCTTCCGAGATTGAACTCTCGGTTGACCACGAAGCCAGTTGTTATGTGGCTCGCACGCGATCTGGCTTAGGTGCGCCGGGAGAAATCTGGACGTATCTCAAGTCCAGCTCGGAAGACACGACCTCGATTCGAGTCGAATTTTGGGTGCCGCCTCTACCCGAAGGGACGGCTGACGAGGTTCTCGGAAAAATTGGAGAGGCCTATTTGAAACTCTATGCAGGCCTTTGGGATCAAGATGAAGAGATGATGCAGCAGCGTATCGTCGCCTCGGATCGGCGCGTGGAGACGGGCGCTGCGGATTCCGGAGAGATCGTTTCGCTAGGGGCGGTTGAGGCCCTACGTGAGAAACTTCCCCTCGTTGTGGATTTCGCGGGGCATCCATTTAGGCTTGTCGACATCGAGGGTGAGCTGCTTGCCCATGCCACCGAATGTCCCCACTGGCTCGGGCCGCTTGAGTCGTGTGAGGTCAAGCGCGGCGAAATTATCTGTCCCTGGCACGGTTACCGCTTTGACGTGGCGACGGGCGGGAGCACGGACGAGCGCAGGCTCCGCTTGCGGCGTGCGCCGAGGGTTGAAGTGGATCCGGCGACCGGGAATGTGCGTTTAGTCTCGTCTACCTAGGCCGGTTCGAATATTGCTTTGCCGTCACGCATGGCGACGTTTCCTTTGGTGCCGATCAACTCACGGGTTTCTAGATCGGCAAGTAGGCTCGCGTCCGAGGGCGCGGTCGCGAGGAAACGCGCGTTAGTCGAGTCCAATCGGCCGACAATGAGGCCCTTCTCGGGCGATCCGTCGCGGCCATGTCCGATTGTATAGGTCTCGACCGTTGCATTTCCTTCGGGTGCCTTGTCGAGCATGACTGGCTCGCCGGACGAAGGCGCGCGGAAGTCGTCGTTTGCGGCTGCAGTCGGGGTCTCGGAATTAGGTTCGAGAGACAAGACAGAGGCGGAGTGCTTCGTGAGATACCAACCGTTCCCCGTCACCATGGCGTTCTTCGCGGCGCCCGCTTGTAATCGCTCGACCGCGGTCGCGAGAGAATGAAAGCTGTAGCTACTTCCGGGGCCACCGGCGTAGGGCAGGCCGCCTGTGATCGAGAGACCGCGCGAGTCTGTTTGGTCGAGGCCGAGAGATTCGCACGCCATGGAGATTGCGATCGGGAAGCAGGAGTAAAAGTCGAAGAGGTCGATCTCTTCGAGGTCGAGGCCGGCGTTTGAGAGTGCGGTCGTATGGCAGGTCTTCATGGCGGGCGCGCGATCGAATGACGGGCGCTCGCTGAAATTCCACGGATCTTCGACAGCGAAGGCGCCGCCGCGCCAATAGACGCGCTTGTCCTGCGGAATGCCGATTCGATCCGCGAAGGCTTCCGAAGCAATCAAGGTGCCTGCCGCCTGCTCCGTGGCCATGACCGCGTTCAGGTATTTGGCGTAGGGGAAGAAGATCAT